>JBPCQW010000561.1:0-19821 GCA_050997715.1 Hassallia sp. | reverse complement strand
CTTTGAAGTGTTTTGACTGATACGCCAATCTTGGCTGCGAATTCGTGAGGCTTAAACATAAAACACCTATAGAGTTGTCTATAAGTGTATAGGTTTGTCTATTTAATTGTCAACTAGGATATCCTCTAATTTCAACAATGCTTCAACTCGCGCTTCGGTGGAGGGGTGACTTGAAAACAAGCTGCTGAGGAATTGCCCAGAGAAAGCATTTGTAATTAATAATGGTTCAAATGCGGGATTTCCTGCCATTGGTATTTGCCGTGCTGTCGCTTCTAAACGTTGTAGCGCACGGGCTAAAGCGCGGGGATTACCTGTTAATCTGGCAGAACCGGCATCAGCGGAAAATTCTCGCGTGCGGGAAATTGCTAGCTGAATTACGGTAGCTGCTAACGGTGCAAGAAATACTGTAAACAGCAATCCTAAAGGATTTGCGCCTCTATTTTGAGCTCGCGATCCCGATCCGCCAAACCATAAACTGTAGCTCAACATCTGGGATAAGAAGGAAATCGCACCCGCAATTGTAGCTGCAACAGCTTGGGTTAAGGTGTCACGATTAGCAACGTGCGTGAGTTCGTGAGCGAGAACGGCTTCGAGTTCGTCTTCTGGTAATAAGTTTAAAATGCCTTCAGTGACAGCGACTGCGGCATGTTCTGGATCTCGTCCTGTAGCGAAAGCGTTAGCCGCTGCACCAGGAACAATGTAGATACTGGGCATGGGAAGATTGGGGCGATCGCTCAATCTCTGCACCATTTGATATAATTCTGGCACTTGCTGTCGTGATACTGGCTGGGCGCGGTAAGCTGCTAAGGCAATCTTATCTGATTGATACCAGGAAAATAGATTTGTCACTGCTGCTATCGCAATCCCGACAATTACGCCACTAGTACCGCCAATTACCCAGTAACTAATTGCAATCAAAATGCCACTGAGCGCAGCTAGTAAAGTAGCCGTTTTCAATATATTTCTCATATTTTCGCTCTCCCAAAGTACGCTGTATTGATTTTTAAACCTTTCTAGACAACAGCATCACTTAAGTCGTAGCTTGATTATATCCACCTCAACTCAGATTTATAGTGGAGAAAACCTATCACAAAAGTACGGTTTTCTCACTTATGTTAAGGAATTATCATCTGCATTGATTTCAGGTTTACCAATACTACATTTAATTGACAAATAATTAAATTCAACATCTACCTGGGGAATGGAATTTAATGAGCGAAATAATATATTAATATAAGAATTGATGGCGATGGAGCTCGCCGAAACCGCTTATTCAGTGTGAAAATTACTGCAAGGCTGATGGCTCCTACTTTCCTGACTAACTGCGGGAGGGTAGGATTTTGCCAAATGCATCACCTAACTCCCTCAGTAAAAAATATGTTCTACAGATAGCGCCTCCAGGAGTTATGGGATGTTAGCCAGTGTGCTGTGGATTTTATTAATGGGCTTTCTTTTTGGTCAAATTGCCCGTCGCTTACATGCCCCACCTTTAATTGGCATGATTTTAATGGGGATTATCCTTGGTCCTCAAGTGCGTAATGTTATCAGCTCAAATGTGCTGGATGCTGCTTCTGAGTTGAGAACGGTAGCAGTGATGATTATCCTGATGAAAGCAGGGCTGGGGCTGGATCGGGAAAAACTTGCCCAGCAGGGGACTGTCGCCCTACGTTTGGGATTTTTGCCAGCGACAACAGAAGCGATCGCCATCGCCATCGCGGCTATATTTATATTTAAGTTTGACTTTCTGACTGGGTTACTATTGGGCTGTGTAATTGGTGCTGAATCACCAGCTGTAATTGTTCCAGGGATGCTGAGGCTGAAAAGTTTAGGTTGGGGTGTTACTAAGGGAATTCCCGATGCAATTTTGACTGGTAGCGCTTTATCAGATGTACTGCTATTACTGGTATTTAGTTTATTAGTAAATTTCTTAAGTGAGTCGGGTATTGAGAAAATTATCCTTCCTTGGGGATTTACCTTGACTGCTGTGCAACTGCTGCCGTTGCAAATTATTATGCAAACCGTGCTAGGAATTGTGTTCGGTTATATGGCAGCTTGGTTCGCTGTTATTGTGTTAACAAAACAAAATTGGACTCAAAACGCCGTTCAAGATACTTTGATTGCCGCTTGTATAGCTTTATTTTTAGTAATTTTTGCTGAGATTGCGCCTTACTTTTCTGGTTATTTGGCAGCAATGAGTATGGGTTTTTTCTTGATAGAATTAGATGCTCCCTTAGCGCGAAGATTGCGCGGTGGATTTGATAGTTTATGGATAGTAGCTGAAATTTTCCTGTTTGTTTTGTTGGGTGCAACTATTCAACTGCAAACATTGAGAAATATTTTCTTACCCGGTATTTTAATTTTGGCGATCGGCTTACTTATTGGACGGATGATTGGCTGGTATCTCTCGACTTTGGGCAGTACTTGGAATTGGCGAGAAAAACTATTTTTGTTACCAGGTAACTCAGCAAAAGCCACAGTGCAAGCAGCAATTGGTGGAATTCCCCTTGCCCAAGGAATAGCGGGAGGAGAGATTATTTTAGCGATCGCTGCTCTCTCAATTTTAGTAACTGCACCGTTAGGTGCTTGGGCAACGATCACCTTTGCGCCTAAATTACTGGAAAGGGGAGAAGTTGATCCAACAAAAGTCACAGTTGCCACTCGTACCTTATTGCTGGTGGCAGTAGATACTTCACCCTTAGCTACAGAAGTTTTGGAAAAAGCAGCACATTTGGCACGACGCAGTAATGGTGAGGTGATAGTTTTGCACGTACTAAATACCTCGAACCAGCAAGATGTAAAACAACTAAAGAAGCAAACCAAACAGTTGCTATCTGATATCAAATTTGAATTTGTGACTGCAACAGGTACTGTTCCCGATGAAATTATTCGCATTGCCCAAAACTATCATGTATCTGAAATTTTAATAGGAAAACGCGGACACCGGCTTTGGGAACAACTGTTGATTGGCTCAGTAGCGCAAGCAGTCTTAGAAGCTAGCCCCATCCCCGTAATTTTAGTTGAAAGTCGTGAGCCTAAATCAATGTATGAAACGCCTTTATAAGTTTGAACCATTAATTTCAGCATTACCTCAAATTGTGAAGTGGCTGCCCATTTCTTTTGTAGTTGGTATTATGGCTGGAACTGCTTCTGCTATCCTTTTGGCATCATTAGAATGGGCAACTGATTGGCGCGAATCTCATCGATGGATCATCGCCTTACTGCCGCTGGCTGGCTTCTTCAGCGGTTGGATTTATCATCAATTCGGTCGTACCGTAGAAGCCGGAAATAACCTTTTACTCGAAGAAATTCATAATCCCAAAGATATTATTCCCTTTCGCATGGCTCCTTTAGTTCTTCTGGGAACAGACCTCACTCATTTATTTGGTGGTTCAGCGGGTCGTGAAGGCACAGCATTGCAAATGGGTGCTTCTCTAGCTGACCAATTGACTAAAAAATTGCACTTTAAAGGGGTAAATCGGCGGATTTTGTTAACAGCAGGTATCAGCGGAGGATTTGCTTCTGTCTTTGGTACTCCCTTAGCCGGAACTGTTTTTGGTTTAGAAGTTTTAGCGATTGGAAAACTTCACTATGATGCTCTTTTTCCTTCTTTAATTGCCGCAATTGCCGGCAATCAAATGACTTTATTATTAGGTCTGCATCATACAGCATACCGACATGCTCCATCTATACCGACAATGACAATTTGGGGGCTGATTTCGGCAATTATTGCAGGTGCAATTTTTGGAATTATCGCAAGGCTTTTTGCTCAAGCAACTCACAAAATCAGTCACTTATTTAAAGCAAAGATATCCTATCCTCCAATGCGTCCTTTGATAGGTGGTGCGCTGATAGCAGCAATTGTTGGTTTGAGTGGCACAACCAAATACATTGGTCTTGGTATTCCAACTATCGTTGATTCTTTCTACACTCAACTACCTCCTTGGGATTTTGCTGCTAAATTCGGTCTGACTGCGTTAACTTTGGGGGCAGGTTTTAAAGGAGGGGAAGTGACCCCTCTGTTTTTTATTGGTGCAACCTTAGGTAATGCGTTATCGTTGCTGCTTGCATTACCTGCACCATTATTAGCAGGGATGGGATTTGTGGGTGTCTTTGCGGGTGCAGCGAATACACCTTTGGCATCGACTTTAATGGGAATTGAACTCTTTGGTGTGGAATCAGGGATATTTATTAGTATTGCCTGTGTAGTAAGCTACCTTTTTTCAGGTCATTCTGGGATTTACAGCGCACAACGCATTGGGTTGAGTAAATACTCTTCTATACATTTGGAAGAAGGGCTGACTTTAGCTTCTCATGCACGGGCAAAAGTTGAGCCAAAAATTGACTTAGGGGATGATATTCTAGAGCGTGAAAGCAATTCTCAAGAATGATATCATGTCCGTTTAACTTAAGTTGCTAGTGGATGCGATCGCATGTTTACAAGAATGAACGATATTAAGATAAGGCGATCGCGCCGCACCTTTGTCAGATATCATGAGTCAGAAAATCACTACACCAAAGATTTCTATTATCATTCCGGTTCTCAATGAAGCAGAAAATATCAGACAAGCGATCGCTTGTACTCAACCGAGTACAAATATAGAAGTAATTGTCGTAGATGGTGGCTCAGAAGACGATACTTATAAAATTGCTGATGATTTAGATGTAACAATTATATCCTCTGTTCCAGATCGCGCCGTGCAAATGAACAAAGGCGCAAGACTTGCAAATGGGGATATTCTGCTGTTTCTTCATGCAGATACACGGTTGCCGGCAGGATATGACGTGATGATTCGCACAGTTTTACAAAAAACTGGCACAGTAGCTGGTGCCTTTGCCTTGCGAATCGATGCCGAAGTGGCAAGTCTGCGGTTGGTGGAATGGGGAGTGAATATGCGATCGCGTTTTTGGCAAATGCCTTATGGTGATCAAGCAATTTTTTTAACAAAAGAGACATTTAACAAAATCGGTAATTTCCCAGAATTGCCCTTCATGGAAGACTTTGAAATCATGCGTCGTTTAAAACGCATCGGACGCATTACTATAATCCCCGTGCCAGTTATTACCTCAGCACGTCGATGGTTACAAAAGGGAATTTGGAAAACTACCCTAATTAATCAAATTATAATTATTGCTTATTTACTAGGTGTACCACCGCAACGACTTATTCGCTGGTATCGGCAGAAAAAATTTAGGAAGATTTAAGCTACTTCTCATTTAACCGGCACATTTTGGTGATAAATACTGATTAAAGATGATGAATTATTAAATGCAAAGTATACTTTTGAGCCTCAGAAGCTCAACGTTCACCCTCAGAAGCTCAACTTTCACCCTCAGAAGCTCAACGTTCACCCTCAGAAACTCAAAGTTGAGGTTTGACTCGTTCCCAGACTCAGGCTGGGAATGCACTAAGGAGGCTCTGCCTCCTTTCAAAGCTTGGAGGCAGAGCCTCCCGACTTGCGTTACAAGGCAGAGCCTTGTAACGAGAGAAATACCTTATGCCCCATTCCCAAAACAATGATAACTAGCCAAACTTATAAAAATGAATCAGCGCCGACTGAAATTTAAACTCAAACTATTACTATTAATGTGTCTAGTTCCCTGCTTAATAATAGCCGCCAAACACATCGACATTCACGGACTTTTGCTGACTTCCATCATGTGGGTTAAAAGTCTTGGCTTCTTTGGTCCAATTGCTTTTATAATAATTTATAACTTAGCGACACTACTCTTTATACCCGGTTCCCTACTGACACTAAAAGGTGGTTGTCTATTTGGTCTATTTTGGGGTTCCGTTTATGTTCTAATTGCTGCACTATTAGGAGCAACCTTGGCATTTTTAGTTGGACGCTATCTATCACGGGATTGGGTTTGCCGACAAATGGAAAAAAATCCTAAATTTAAAGCTATTGATCGAGCCGTTGCTAAAGAAGGTTGGAAAATTGTACTACTGACTCGACTCTCTCCTGTGTTTCCATTCAATTTGTTAAATTATGTTTTTGGTATTACACAAGTTTCTTTGAAAGATTATGTTTTAGGTTCTCTTGGCATCATTCCCGGTACTGTTATGTATGTTTATCTCGGATCTATTGCTGGTGATTTGGTGACGATGAACACATCTAATCAGCCAAGCAATTTGGAAACTCAAATTGGGCAATGGGTAATGCAAGCAGTTGGGTTGATTGCCACGGTTGCTGTGACTGTATATATGACAAAAATTGCTCAAAAAGCCTTAAATGAAAGTATGCTGACAGTAGATATGACGGATGAGACAGATAAGTTTAAACACTGAAGCGCTTACTACATGAATAAATTTAAAAGGTATGAAGAGTAAATTTATAACAAAGGAAAAGTTTTTTAAGTTAAGTGTTTTAACCTTGCTTGCGGTTGGCATTAATTTCTTACTGAACACACACCCTGTCTTAGCGCAAGAATCTTTTAATCCCCAAGACATCTTCAGAAATGCTTTGCAGTCGATTGATAACCTTGGTTCGGTGGGAGCATTTGCCTTTATTGCACTTTATATTATTGCGACTGTCGCTTTTTTACCAGGCTCAATTCTGACTTTAGGTGCTGGTGTTGTCTTTGGTGTAGTTTGGGGTTCGCTCTACGTCTTTATCGGTGCTACTCTAGGAGCAACTGCCGCTTTTCTAGTCGGACGTTATTTAGCAAGAAGTTGGGTTGCCCGTAAAATCGAAGGTAACAAAAAATTCGTCGCTATTGATCGAGCAGTCGGCAGAGAAGGATTAAAAATAGTGCTTTTAACACGACTTTCCCCTGTATTTCCCTTCAACTTATTAAACTACGCTTTTGGCATTACGGGAGTTTCTCTCAAAGATTACTTTATCGGCTCAGTCGGCATGATTCCGGGAACAATCATGTACGTCTATATTGGTTCTCTCGCTGGTAGTCTTGCCAGAATCGGCACAGATCAACCTACTAACCCTACTGTACAATGGGCAATTCGCATCATTGGTTTTATTGCCACAGTCACTGTCACAATTTATGTTACTCGCATTGCCAAAAAAGCTTTAGAACAAGAGGTTTTGTAACTTTATTGTCGTTTCTCGTTCCCATGCTTTCTCGTTCCCATGCTCTGCGTGGGAACGCAATCAAGAAGGCTCTGCCTTCCCTTTATGCACAGGAGGCAGAGCCTCCTAAGAATGCATTCCCAGCCTGAGGCAGGGAACGAGAAAACAACATTTACACGCGCTTAAAAAGGAGTTAATAATGTCATCAGAGTCTTCTCAAGTCACAGTTCGCCCAATCGATGAGTATAATCAAACATTAGTTAAGAATGTACATCCAGCAAATTGGGTAAATCCTGAACCTGCCCATTGTTACGACTTAGTAGTAATTGGTGCAGGTACGGCAGGCTTAGTTGTCGCAGCAGGTGCAGCCGGTTTAGATTTAAATTTGAAAGTCGCATTAATTGAAAAGCATCTCATGGGTGGAGATTGCTTAAATGTTGGTTGCGTACCATCCAAATGTGTAATTAGGTCTTCACGTTTAGTTGGGGAAATGTGGAATGCTCAAGAATTGGGAATTAATATTCCCAAACATATTGACATTGATTTCCCGGCAGTGATGGCACGGATGCGACGGGTGAGAGCGGGTATAAGTCATCACGATTCTGCGGAGCGTTTTCAAAAGCTGGGAGTTGATGTATTCTTGGGTAGCGGTAAATTTGCGAGTAACAATACTGTAGAAGTTGACGGCAAAATTCTCAAGTTTAAAAAAGCTGTAATTGCAACGGGAGCAAGAGCGGTACGTCCTGCAATTAGAGGCATTGAAGAAGCGGGTTATTTGACTAATGAAACAGTTTTTTCTCTCATCCAACGACCAGAACGTTTAGCGGTGATTGGTGGTGGTCCAATTGGTTGCGAAATGGCACAGGCTTTTCGACGTTTGGGTTGTGAGGTAACGCTTTTGCATCGCGGTTCGCACATCCTAAATAAAGAGGATGCTGATGCAGCGAAGATTCTCCAAAAAGTTTTGAAGAAGGAAGGTATTCGCTTAGTCCTAAATTGCGAGTTGGAAGAAGTGACAACTGTAAGCGATGGTAAGCGGCTTTACTTTTCTTCTAGAGGTCATCGAGATTCGGTGACTGTAGATGAAATTTTAGCAGGTGCGGGACGCGCTCCGAATGTGGAAGAGCTAAATTTAGAAGCCGTTGGGGTGGAATACGACCAGCGTCATGGTGTAAGGGTGAATGATTATCTACAGACGACGAATCGCCATATTTATGCGGCAGGTGATATCTGCATGAATTGGAAGTTTACCCATGCAGCAGATGCAGCAGCGCGAATTGTGATAAAAAATACGCTGTTTTCGCCTTTTGGTTTGGGACGTTCTAAACTTAGTAGTCTGGTGATGCCTTGGGTGACATACACTAACCCAGAAATTGCTCATGTCGGGATGTATGAAAAAGAAGCCCAGGAAATGGGTTGGGATGTGGAGACAATAAACATTCCTTTGAGTAGTGTAGATCGAGCGATCGCTGACGGTGAAGAATCTGGTTTTGTGAAAATTCATCACAAAAAAGGTTCGGATGAAATTATTGGTGCAACTATTGTTGCTGCTCACGCAGGTGAGATGATTTCCGAAGTCACTACCGCAATTGTCAATAAAATCGGTTTGAGCAAGTTAAGCAGCGTGATTCATCCTTATCCAACACAAGCCGAAGGCATTAAAAAAGCGGCTGATGCTTATCGTCGCACGCTGCTGACACCGAGAACAAAAGCGTTATTGGGATTTTTGGCAAAGCTATCTTGAGGATGTTTTTTAGGCGATCGCTTATTAAACAAAAACTTTACTGCTTTACCAGGGTACAACGCCGTTTTCGTCAAAAAACCCGCCTGTTGGACCATCAGATGGTAATGTTGCCAAGCGCACTGGAGCGATCGCACCCTGCTCTACAGTCCGTGGACCGCTGTTAGCATTGAGTTCAGTAGCGACGTAACCAGGATCGGCAGAATTAACCTTGATTGATGTATCTTTTAGTTCGTGCGCGAATTGAATTGTCATCGCGTTGACTGCTGTTTTCGACGAATTATAAGCCAGGATTTTCATTTGCGCGTATTCATAATTCGGGTCACTATTCTGTGCCAACGATCCCAAACCGCTAGAAATATTTACAATCCTTCCAGCATCAGACTTTTTTAATAAAGGTAACATTTCCTTGGTGACAGCGAAAACGCCAAAGAAGTTAGTATCGTAGGTACGGCGTAAAACTTCCATGTCAAGTTGGCTAGGTGGTACGCTGTCAACAGCAATTCCCGCATTGTTGACCAAAATATCGAGCTTACCAAACTCATTTTCGATATGTTTTGCCGCTGCCTCAATACTGCCATTATCTGTCACATCAAGCTGCACGGCATGTGCATCAATATTATGTTCAGCATGTAACTTTTGGGCAGCTTCTTGCCCCCGCTTTTCATCTCGTGCGCCAATTAAAACTGTAATTCCTTGCACACCTAATTGACGGGCAATTTCTAGCCCGATGCCTTTGTTTGCCCCGGTAATGAGGGCAACTTTCTTTTCCACTGATTGTGATGACATAAATTAATCCTGAAGTTAAATATTGGTTAATTATCTTTCTTGCTCAGTCGGACGAATCAGAACTTCATTAACGTTGACGCGAAGCGGTTGCGTCACAGCGTAAACAATTGCTGCTGCAATGTCCTCACTCTCTAAAGCTGTCATCGACCCAATCCATGATTTGATATCGGTTTTTGCTTTGGCATCGGTGATGTGGTCAGTCAATTCCGTTACCGTCGCTCCCGGCTCAATTATGGTAACGCGGATTTTGTCTTGATAAACTTCTTTACGTAGAGCTTCCGAAAATGCACCTACACCAAATTTTGTCGCAGCATAAACACCGGCTTTAACGTTTGCGATTCGACCTGCTGTAGAAGAAATATTGACTATATGACCGCTGCCCTGTGCTTTCATCAGTGGTAAAACTGCATGAGTTGCATACATCAACCCCAAAAGATTAATGTTAATCATGCGTCGCCAATCTTCAGTGTCTGCACCATCGATCGCCCCAAGCAACATCACCCCGGCATTATTGATGAGAATATCGACTTTACCATACTCAGCTTGAGTCTTTTTGACCATTTCCTTGACCTGTGCTTCGTCGGAAACATCCACAGTCATTGGTAGGGCTTGTCCGCCATTTTCGACGATGTGCTTTGTCAACTCGTTTAAGCGATCGCTGCGACGAGCCGCAATTACCACCTTGGCTTTTTCATTCGCTAAAGCGATCGCTGTTGCCTGACCAATTCCAGAGGAAGCACCAGTGACAATCGCCACTTTATCAATCAGTTTGCCAGACATGAATTGTCCTTGATTTTCGTTTTATACCCATAACATATAAGTTCGAGTGCGCTCTAAGTCAAGCCTAAATTACACTTTTAGATATGCGAAGAGTAAAAAATGCAGATTGATAGACTCGACCATCTAGTAATGACTGTTGCAGACATTGAAAAAACAATTAGATTTTATTGCGACGTGTTGGGGATGACAGAAGCCTCTTTTGGAGAAGGACGCAAAGCTTTAGCTTACGGTAATCAGAAGATTAACTTCCATCAATTGGGCAAAGAATTTGAACCCAAAGCAGCTTTTTCAACACCAGGTTCAGTGGATTTGTGCTTTATTGCTTCAACACCAATTGAAAAAGTCATTACTACACTCAAAATACATCAAGTAGATATTATTGCAGGACCCGTGGAAAAAAATGGAGCAACAGGAAAGATAATTTCCGTTTATTTGAGAGACCCTGATGAGAATCTCATCGAAATATCGAATTATAAAAAGTAGCCAGTTCACAAATTACCAAGACTACTTTCTTTCGACTTGAAAATTACCTATTCTGTTTTTACTCTTAGCTTGGCGTACTTGGCGACTTGGCGGTTAATTCACAGCTAATCTTTTGGCGGAAAGAGACTAAGTGTGAAAAACGACCGAAAGTAAGAAAAATCTCTGATTATAAATGTAAAAAATAGCAGATTTTACGTTATATGTTCCCACTTTCCCTTAAACTAGGGGCAGTAACCTTGTTCAAACTGGCTTTGGTGGTGAACTGTGACAGAAGCCAATAATTCAATCTCTATCCAGGATGTCTCGCGCCGGGAATTGAGTGATTTAGTGCGAACTCAGTTGGAAATGCTCCTGGAAGCGGGAGATTTGCAAGCAGCAAAAGCGATTCTTGTACCTGTGCAGCCTGTGGATATTGCTGATGCGATTGAAGGTTTGCCAGAAAAAATGCACGCATTGGCTTTTCGCTTGCTTTCCAAGCATGAGGCAATTGAGGTTTATGAATATCTCGACTACAGCGTTCAAGAACTGCTGATTGAAGAACTGAGAAGCCAGGAAATTCGCGACATTGTTGATAAAATGTCACCAGATGATCGAGCGAGGTTATTTGATGAATTACCCGCCAAAATCGTCAAGCGCTTGCTAGAACAACTTAGTCCAAGCGAACGCGAATTTACCTCCCAACTATTAGGTTATGAAAGCGGTACTGCTGGGCGAATTATGACCCCAGAGTTAATCTCGCTCAAAGAAAATTTTACCATCGCTCAAGCTTTAGAGAGAATTCGCAGCCTAGCTAATGCTAGTGAGATGATTTATTACCTCTACATCACTAATGAGGCTAGACGCTTAACCGGGATGTTGTCGCTGCGCGATTTGGTGACATCTCAGCCAGAGCAAAAAGTAAGCGACATGATGACCCGCGATGTAGTGTATGTTTATACGGATACAGACCAAGAAGAAGTTGCAAGATTGATCCAAAGATATGACTTTCTTGCCGTGCCTGTAGTAGATCGAGAACAGCGTTTAGTGGGAATTGTCACTGTTGATGATGTAATTGACATTCTCCAAGAAGAAACCACTGAGGATATCTACGCTTTAGGTGGTGGTGTGCAGTCAGGAGGCGACAATTATTTTCAGACAGATTTGCTGACAGTTGCCCGCAAGCGAGTAGTTTGGTTATTAGTATTACTTGTAACTAATACTATTACAGGAACAATTATTAAATCCCAAGAAGATATTTTAACCAAAGTGGTTACTCTGACAGCGTTTATCCCCTTACTGACAGGCACTGGTGGGAATGTCGGCGCTCAATCTTCTACGGTAGTAATTCGCGGGATGAATACCGATGAAATACGGTCAATGGGAGCATTGCAGGTGATTGGCAGAGAAGCGATCGCCGGCGCATTGTTAGGATCGATGTTAGGTGCGATCGCCACAGTGTGGGCATACTTTCTGCAAAAGAATTTAGCAGTAGCGATCGCTGTCGGCGTCAGTCTGGTAGCAATTTCTATTTTGGCTTCTATCTCCGGTTCAGCACTGCCGTTTTTATTCCGCCAACTTCGCTTAGATCCAGCATTAATGTCAGCCCCATTTATTACTACCGCAGTCGATGTAGCTGGTGTCTTAATTTACTTCAGTTTGGCGCGAGTAATTTTAAATATATAAGACCTCAAGACTCATTCTATAAATGCATGTTTTTTCATACCCTTTCCCCTTTCCCCTTTCCCCTTTCCCCTACTTCTGCAAGAAGTCTATAGTGGTTAGTTGGAACGTTTTTAAGATTTACCACCATCAACTAACCCCTATCAACTAACCCCTAATTAAAGTTCTGATGCCGTATCTGGCGCAACCACTTCGCCAGTACCAATTTGTAATATCATGTCCTGGTCGGTAATCAATTCATTGAGTTCTTTAACTTGCAAATTCATTTCCTCACAAGCTTGCCGTAATTCACGCGCAAAGGTGTTAAGGTCGTCACCATAGCCACATTGATAAGCAGCGGTTTCAATTCCCTGTTTGGCATTCGCTCTAGCACAATCCACTAGCTCTGTGCCTTGCAATCGTGTTGGGGATGCCATAGCCGTAATTTTTATGTATTAAGTGTTCTTTACGAGATTATCAATTATAAGGCAATTTTTCATCCCTCTAATGGTTGACTCAATAATTGCTAATTGCGAAGCTGCCAGGGTTTTGCGTAAGGCTAATTCATACTTGCAATACCAAATGTCAATATTTATACTAATTCACGCCTGACATTATCTAGAGTGAAAAGGTTCACCTAAAGATGCGGGTGCTACTAGTTGAATGCGCGTGGCATCGCGTGAGATAATCACCAATACCAAAATTGTAGCTAAGTACGGCAACGAAGATAAAAGATAAGGAGAAATATCAAATCCCAGTCCTTGCACAATCAACTGTATCGCACTCACGCCGCCAAATAAGTAAGCACCATAAAGAATTCTAATCGGTTTCCAGGTGGCAAAAACGACGAGAGCGATCGCAATCCATCCTCGTCCCGCTGTCATATTTTCCGCCCACAACGGTGTATATGCAAGGGAGAGATAACCCCCCGCTAACCCAGCCATTGCCCCACCAAACATTACCGCAAAATAGCGCACTCTTACAACAGGTAAACCCAAAGCATCCGCTGCTTCTGGTGATTCACCCACACTCCGCAGCACCAACCCTAACCGTGTTTTTCGCAAAAAGAATGAGACTAAAATTACCAAGATGATTGATAAATATACTACAATATCTTGGTTCAAGAAAGGTATTGACTTGAGAATAGGTTGCAGTCCAGTGATTGTTTTACCTACGTAGTCAGCACCGACAAAAGCACTGAGTCCCGAAGCAAAGATACTCAAAGCTAAACCGGTGGCAACTTGATTCGCACCGATGGTAATTGTTAGGACAGCATGAATTAAAGCGATCGCTATTCCCGATATTAATGCTATTAATAACCCTAAATAAATATTACCTGTAACAACGGTGACAATAAAACCTGCCACAGCCCCAATCAACATCATCCCCTCAACCCCAAGATTTAACACCCCTGATTTTTCCGTTACTAATTCGCCTGGTGCCGCTAAAATAAGGGGTGTAGCTGCCCGCAAAGTATCACTAATTATTGGGCTGAGGATTTGGATATTCATCTGTAACCGCAGGTGTTACTGTTGGTAAAGGTACTGTTGCCATTTGTTCTTTATCTTGTATTTGCAACAATTCCGGGATCGTTACAAATCTATAACCTTGAACTTTCAAATCGGCAATCATTTGTGGTAATGCTGTAACAGTTTTGGCACGGTTGCCACCACCATCGTGCATGAGTATAATTCCCCCCGGTTTGGCACTTTTTATCACATTTTTCACCAGTCCCGGCACTTGAGGAGAACGACGTTCAGCGTCACCTGACTCACCAGACCACATCATCACAGCATAATGGTGATTTTTGGCGTAGTCAACTAATCCGTTATGCAGAAAGCCTCCAGGTGGACGAAACAGAGAGGTTTTCTCACCTGTAGTTTTGTAAATAATATCTGCTGTGCGGTCAATTTCTTTAGCCGCCGTTGCGGTATCCATGCGACGATACCAATGATGCCATGTATGATTGCCAATTACATGACCGTCATCTGCAACTTGTTTGGCAATTTTGGGAAACGCTTGCACCATTTCTCCAACCATGAAAAATGTCGCTTTGACGTTGTTTTTCTTCAAAATCTCTAACACCTGTACAGTGTTTTTGGGTCCAGGTCCATCATCAAAGGTAAGAGCGACAACTTTATCAGTTGGTTTCAGTTTTGCTTGAGAAATAATTGTTCCTTGAAACAATTTTGGCACATCAGAAATCACATTCGTACTTGGGGCAACGGCTTGCGCTGATGTACTCATCACTTTACCCAAATTGGCAATATGTTCGTTTCTTTTATTTTTTAAACTTGTGTTTTCCGGCGTTTTAATTGCTAATTGATGATTAACTTGGCTTGCAGGCACAACTAAACTTAAAGCAAAACTTCCGGCAGCTGCAACTGAAGTAATGACTCCTATTAGTATAACTTTAGATAGTTTATTAGCGGACACTTGAATCTCCTCACACTTAGTTATTAGTGGTTGTTAGTAGATAGTTGATAGTTGTCAAAAGTTCCCACTATCCACTAATATTTTCTAATTTGCAGTCGGTTATAAATTAGCATATCTGCCGCCAAAAGAAAGAAAAATAAAATCCCTTGAAACAAACTGGCTATGGCATTAGAAAGTCCTAGTTTAATCTGCAATAATTCGCCACCTACGTAAAGAAGCGCCATCAACAGACTAGATAAAATGATTCCTAACGGATTTAATCGTCCCATAAATGCGGCGATGATGGCAGTATAACCGTAACCGGGAGAAATGTTAGGGCGTAGTTGACCAATTGGACCAAGGACTTCGCAGGCACCAGCTAAACCTGCTAATCCACCAGAGATAAGTAGCAAAAGCCAAATTATGCGATCGCTCTTTATCCCAGCATACTCCGCCGCACTCAAACTTGAACCAACTACCCGCACGCTGAAGCCAAAAAATGTCAGCCGCAGCACTCCCCAAATTAACACAGCCGCAAAAAAAGCGAAAATTACACCCCAATGCAACCGCGTACCCGCAATTAAGGATGGTAAACTGGCAAATTCAGCAAAAGGTGCAGATTCCGGAAAGTTAAATCCTTGAGGGTCTTTTAACTGTCCCCGCACCAAGTAATTTAACAGAGAAATTGCAACATAATTTAACATCAAGCTGGTGAGTATTTCGTTGGCATTAAATCGCACCTTCAAAAAAGCGGAAATACTTCCCCAAATCGCACCACCCAAAATTCCAGCAATCAAACTAAGTAAGAGTATTCCATAATTATTGACATCGGGAAATGCCAAAGCAACGATACTACCAGAAATCGCCCCAATCGTGAATTGTCCTTCTGCGCCAATATTCCACACCTTTGCTTGAAAACACACCGCCAAACCAACAGCAATTAACAAAATTGGTGCAGCTTTCACCGTTAATTCTGTCAATTGATAAAAGCTACTTAAAGGCATAATAAATAGAGTTTGTAAAGCAGTAATCGGCGACTTACCCAATAAACCAAATAGCAAAATTCCCACAATCACCGTTGCTAAAAGTGCAACTACAGGTGAAAGTATTTGCCAAGTTCTTGATGGTACACTGCGGGGTTCAAGCTTAAATAACATTTTTTATAATATTAAAATCTATCTGAAGAACGAGAAAGACAGCGGCAAGTTGCAGGAACTTCTTCAGATAATAATTCTGGAGTGGTGCAAAAATGGAAGCTTGACCAAGACTACCTTACTTGCCTGCGTTCATGTCTGATGAAGCCAGAACACTTGGATTGGGTAGATGATATCTGGCAATTGCTTCAGCAGGCAACAGACCAAGTTTGATGGGAATTACTTTCTCAGGCTATCAAAACCAATTCCTCCCATTAATCGCCCAATTTCATCTCGGTTAGTCTCTTGTATCGACTTTAGAGGAGAAAGTTGCCCTTTGTAGATTACACCCAGGCGATCGCATAAAACAAACAACTCATCCAAATCTTCAGAAATTACCAACACTGCCGCACCATTATCCCGCATTTCAATCAACGCTTCATGAATACTTGCAGTCGCGTTGACATCCACACCCCAAGTCGGATGCGCTGCAATTAACACCGCTGGATTTTGGTTAATTTCCCGCCCCATGATAAACTTTTGTAAATTCCCACCCGATAAACTTGCAGCAGTCGAATTTACCCCCGCTTGTTTGACATTAAAAGCAGCACAAATTCTCACAGTCCAGTTTTTCAACTTAGGATAGCGAATCATTCCTCGACGCACAAGCCCTTGCCCGTAAGCCGTCAGCAAAGCATTTTCCTGTAAACTCAAATTTGGTACTACACCCTTAGACAAACGGTCTTCTGGGGCGTATGCTAATCCCAAACGGCGACGGTGAGCAACATCATAACGAGCGATCGGCATCTCACCCAACATAATCATCTCTGCCTGCGGACAGATGACTTCACCACTCAAAGCTGATAATAATTCTGATTGTCCGTTGCCAGCAACACCCGCAATCCCCACGATTTCGCCGATGTGAAGTTGCAAATCTATGTGTTGCAACACCGTACCGAAAGGATTTTTCGGTTTCAGACACAAATCCTGAACTTGCAAACACATCGGACCCCTAGTCTGTGTCTCTGATTGTCTTTTTTCCCCAGTCCCTAATCCCCAATCCCTAGTCCCTTCATTCCCAATCATCATCCGTGCCAAACTTGCAGGTGTCTCCTCTTGAAGATTGCACTCTTGCACAACTGCACCATTCCGCAGCACCGTAGCATGACTACACAAAGATTGCACCTCTTTTAACTTGTGACTGCTGAATAAAATAGAGCAACCATTAGCAGCAATTTGCCGTAAAACTGCAAAAAGCTTTTCTATTTCTTGAGGAGTAAGAACTGCCGTAGGTTCATCCAAAATCAACAACTTCGTACTTTGAAAAAGACAACGGATAATTTCTACTCTTTGCCTTTCACCCACAGCCAAAGTATGAATCGGACGGTCTGGATTAACACTTAAACCATATTCATTAGATAGAATGCGAATTTTTCTATCAACTCGTGATAAATCCCACTTTTCCGTTTTCGGAAGTGCCAAAGCAATATTTTCCGTAACAGTCAAAGTTTCAAACAAAGAAAAGTGCTGAAACACCATACCAATACCAAGCATTCTTGCCTGTGCTGGACTATTAAAATTAACTTTTTCCCCCTCCCAAAAAATTTCTCCGGCATCCGGACGCACCAACCCGTAAACAATCTTCATCAAAGTACTTTTACCAGCTCCATTTTCTCCCAACAAAGCATGAATTTCACCCGGCTGAATCGTCAAATTTACCCGATTATTTGCCAAACAATTACCATAGGACTTACTAACATTTATTAGCTGTAAAATAGGAATTAACTGATTCATTTATTCATCCAATAAATAATAGTGGCGCACTACTTTTTAATTGTCCAGTGCCGACAAATCTAATCTAATATATATCTTTGTTTACTAGGGTTTCACTCATGTTAGATACTCATAGAATGCGCCTTCTCATAATTGAGAGGCACTTCGTGTACATCGGATGCAGGTCGCTCTTGTATCGTTCGCGCCTCATCCGATTACTTCATAATCCTTTACAAACAGCCTCTTATTGTTCCATAGCTGTGTTTTTTATGTTGTAGGCGTTTGCATTAGCCACAAGAGACTCTTGGTAACGACAAATTAAACACATCTTATCCTTGAGTGTTGCTACACCGATAAAAAGTGGTAGAGATTTTGTCCCCGTAGCCATCAAATAAAGTTCCTGTAGCTGTAATTTTCCAAACTGCTGTTTTATATTTAAATTCCCCAAATTAGTAATTACAATATCTATTCCTCCTATATCTCTAGCATCTGAAGTTTCCCCATCATTGTTAGAGTTACTAGATAATAAAGCTCTTGCTTTTAGTACGGGGTTCTTCGCTCCAATTCAAAGGGTGACATAATTCTTTTTCCATTTCCCGACACCAATGTTCTTCTCCCTGTCGCTCAATTACTCGCAGTGGAATAAGCGGAACATTTTCTAAGGAAAATTGGGGCTGATTTTGATGAAGAGCGACTATTTTTACTCTTAACCGAGAATGCCTCAGTTGTAGCCAAGCTAGAGCTTCAGTTAATAAATCAATGGTAAATGACCCTTTAATGGTTACCGACAAGGTAACATTTTCCGGGCTGTTATTGTATGACAACCACATCAAATATTCTGATGCTGTAAGAATGCGATTCATGACAATTACAATGATTTTAGGGTGTGTTTTAAAACTATATGCATAGAAGGATACGCTTTTCGTCTCATTTTTGCGATCAATCTGATTTTTGTTGTTTACCAATCATCAATTGGTTAAGAGCATCTAAAATGATATTAAGACTTATCCTTGGGAAGCGTCCCTTCAACACCTTCAACATACCAATCCATAGCCAATTGTCCCTTATCATCCAACACCTTACCCTGTGGAACTCGCACCACACGTTCTTGGTCTTTCACCGGACCATCAAAAGGATGTGCGACACCCTTAATAAACTGATCACGCTTTGCGTTCACCAATTGCTGAACATCAGATGGAATAACCTGATTCATGGGAGAAATATCTACCATTTCTTGACTAATACCATCCCAAATTTCTTGAGCTTTCCAAGTTCCATTAATTACAGACAAAGCTTTATCAGTATAAAACTTACCCCACTTATTAATTGCTGACGTTAAATGTGATTTAGTTCCAAACTTACTCATATCGCTGTTGTAACCAAAAGCATAAATACCCTTTTCTTCTGCTAGTTGAATAGCCGCAGCTGAGTCAGTATGCTGTGATAAAACATCCGCACCTAAATTTACCAAAGCTTGCGCGGCTTCTCTTTCTTTCGTCGGTTCAAACCAACTTTGTACCCAAATTACTTTAACTTGTGCTTTGGGATTTGTTGCCCGCACTCCCTGAGTGAAAGCACCAATCCCGCGAATTACTTCCGGAATTGGATATGCACCGACAAAACCGATGATATTAGATTTTGTCATCTTGCCGGCAATCATTCCAGTTAAATATCGCGGTTCTTCAAAACGTCCTAAATAAGTGCCGACATTGACAGCGCGTTTGTATCCGGTACAATGTTCAAAGAAAACTTTCGGAAAGTCTTTTGCGACTTTTATTGTCGGGTTCATAAAGCCAAAAGAAGTTGTAAAAATCAACTTGTTGCCGTCTAAAGCTAGTTGACGAATTACCCTTTCAGCATCAGCACCTTCGCTGACATTTTCTACAAAGGTAGTTTTCACCTTATCCTGTAAATTAGCCTGCAATTCTCTACGACCTAAATCATGGGCATAAGTCCAGCCAAAATCGTTTACAGGTCCGACATATATAAATCCTACCTTGAGAGGTTCATTTGCGGATAAAGGCGAGGCTGTAGTAGACAC
>JBPCQW010000049.1:0-10142 GCA_050997715.1 Hassallia sp. | reverse complement strand
ACACAGTGCTGATAAAAGCTTTCGCTTGTCCGTGTCGTACATTAGACATCTCCGATTAAATCAAGTTTTAAGTTACCTTATCGACCCTATCACGAGCATCGTTGTCTTAAGATTAAAAGACTCGCTAAAGTTGGAAATAGTTAAGTTAAGTTAAGTTACAAGGCGATCGCATATCAATTATGTCTACTGAACTTCAATCTGAACTCGATCAAGCTGTTAAACAACGTCGCAATTTTGCGATTATTTCTCACCCAGACGCAGGTAAAACTACGCTGACTGAAAAGCTACTTTTATACGGAGGCGCAATTCACGAAGCTGGGGCAGTCAAGGCACGCAGGGCACAGCGTAAAGCGACTTCTGACTGGATGGCAATGGAACAACAAAGAGGTATTTCGATTACTTCTACTGTGTTGCAGTTTGAATATCAGCATTGCCAAATAAATTTATTAGATACTCCAGGACACCAAGATTTCAGTGAAGATACTTACCGTACTTTAGCCGCAGCTGATAACGCGGTGATGCTGATTGACACGGCGAAAGGTTTGGAAGCGCAAACACGAAAGTTGTTTGAAGTGTGTAAAATGCGGGGTATTCCGATTTTTACATTTATAAATAAACTGGATCGCCCAGGCAGAGAACCTCTAGAATTGTTAGATGAAATTGAGCAAGAATTAGGTTTGCAAACTTATGCGGTAAACTGGCCCATTGGAATGGGCGATCGCTTTAAAGGTGTATTTGACCGACACAAACAGCAAATTCACCTATTTGAACGCAGCGCTCACGGTAGTCGGGAAGCGCGGAATACAATAGTTGATTTAGGCGATGCGAAAATAGAAGAACTATTAGAAGAAGAACTTTACTTTCAACTAAAAAACGATTTAGAACTTCTCGAAGGAGTCGGACCGGAACTTGATTTAGATTTGGTGCATCAAGGAAAAATGACGCCTGTATTTTTCGGTAGCGCCATGACCAATTTCGGGGTAGAATTATTCCTCAAATACTTCCTCGACTACGCCCTTCAACCAGGTGTTCATAATAGCAGCGTCGGCGAAGTTCCCCCAACCTATCCGGAGTTTTCTGGATTTGTTTTCAAACTTCAGGCTAACATGGACCCGAAACATCGCGATCGCGTGGCATTTATCCGCGTCTGTACGGGCAAATTTGAAAAAGATATGACGGTGAATCACGCTCGCACTGGTAAAATTATCCGTTTATCTCGTCCGCAAAAATTATTTGCTCAAGAACGGGAATCGATTGATGTAGCTTATGCTGGCGATGTTATTGGTTTAAATAATCCTGGGGTTTTTGCGATCGGCGATACAATTTACGTCGGGCAGAAGTTGGAGTATGAAGGTATCCCCTATTTCTCACCAGAATTATTCGCGATTCTCAGAAATCCTAACCCCTCCAAATTCAAGCAATTCCAAAAAGGTATTTCCGAATTGCGCGAAGAAGGTGCAGTACAAATTATGTACTCAACTGATGAAGCCAAACGCGATCCAATTTTGGCGGCAGTAGGTCAGTTGCAATTCGAGGTGGTACAGTTTCGCTTGCAAAATGAATATGGCGTAGAAACCCAACTGGAATTATTGCCCTACAGCGTCGCTCGTTGGGTTGAGGGCGGTTGGGAACCTTTGAATAAGGTGGGACGTTTATTCAACACCACTACGGTCAAAGACAGCATGGATCGCCCAGTGTTGCTGTTCCGCAATGAATGGAATTGCCAGCAATTAGAACAAGACCATCCAGAATTGAAATTGAGCGCAGTAGCTCCGGTGTTTTCCAGTCAAGAACCCGTGGAGGGATAATTCACTGGTTGCGGCTGAATCGAAAAGCGGATGATTTATGAGGTATAAGTTCACAGAAATTGGAGTCTAAGGATTTGTATGCCTTCACATGCCGAATCGTCTTTGGAGGCTGGTTTAGTTGCCCTAAAACTTGGGGATTATAAAAATGCGATCGCTCAACTAGAACCGATTGCTGGCAATACTGAGAATCGAAAGGTTGCTGTATTGCAAGCTAAAGTTGGGTTGGTGATGGCTTATGCACGCAGCGGCGATAACTCTAGAGCGATCGCTCTGTGTCAAACTCTTACAGAGATTAACAATCCTCAAGTTAAGCAGTGGGCAGACCGCGCCCTCAAAGAATTGACAAAACCGAAAAAATCTGATATAGAATCAAAAAAATCCGAAACTGGATTTGTCCCGATTAAAAATTCCGAGGATAATTATCGCCCAGAACCTGCCGCAGTCAATCCCTTAAATTCGTCGGTAACACAAGTAGTAGTCAAAATTAATAATCCCAGCAGCGAATCAGATAACTTTTTACCACCCGGAAATCGAGTCGCCAAAAATACACAAATGTATTGGCGACACGCTGGACGCGCAAAAGTATGGCAACCCAGGCACAAGTCAAATTTACTACCTTTACGGCTGCTGACCGCAGGAACATTCGTCGCTCTATTTTGGGTGATGCGAGCAATTCTCAAGCTGCTGATGAATTGGAGCAATAATATTTTATACAATATTCGGTTGCAGCCATTGCAGCTTTTTTATCGAGATCCAACTCAATTTCTGCTGATTGTCTTGGGGATTCTCATTTTAGCATCGCCTTGGTTGTTAGATTGGCTGCTGGCTAACTTTTATGGTCGGCGAGAGTTACCCAAAGAAACCTTAAATATTCACAGTCGCGAAGCTGTGCGCTTGCTACAACGTTACTGTCAACAACGACACTGGCGATCGCCCAAATTAAGTATATTACCAATCACTGCACCAATTGCCCTGAGTTACGGTCATTTACCCCGCACTGCTCGCATTGTAGTTAGTCAAGGGTTATTAGAGCAACTGGCAGATGATGAAATTGCCACAATCTACGCTTCTCAGTTAGCGCATATTACTCACGGAGATTGTGCGGTGATGTCTTTGGTGCTGTTGTTAACGTTGCCGATTTATCGAGTATATGAACAAGTTTCCCAGTGGACGGACAAGATATCAAACAAAATTTTGCAACTGCCGGGAGTAGTAATAGCTAGTCTGGCTTATGGAGTTTGGTGTTTGCTGACTGGCACGGCTTTATGGTTATCTAAGTTGCGGCTTTATTATAGCGATCGCCTAGCTGCCGAAATCACCGGTAATCCGAATGCTTTGGTTCGCGCTTTACTAAAAATTTCTATTGGGGTTGCAACTGATATCGAAAAACAAGAACACACTTCTTGGCAGTTGGAAAGCTTAGATATTGTAGCCCCAGTGAGCCATCAGCAGAGCCTTTGTTTAGGTAGTATTGCTGGTCAGATATCTTTTGAATCATTCTTAATGTGGGATAGTCTCAATCCCTATCGCCGATGGTTTACAATCAACAATAGTCACCCTTTAATAGGCGATCGCATCCAACGCCTTTGTGAAATAGCTCGTCATTGGCATCTAGACCTAGAACTATATCTGACCAATCAACAACCGCTGAAAATCAAGCGTTATTCTTTTGCTTTACAAATCGCACCTTTTTTAGGAATTCCTTTTGGTTTGATGTTTGCTGGTCTTTTATGTCTAGTGTGGCAAATAGCATTTTCATTCAAGTTGTTAAATTTGAAGTGGATATACGATGATTGGTCATTCGTTACAGGTTGCGTACTTATTGGCATTAGCATCGGTACTGTGATGCGGCTTCTTTATTTCTTTCCCGATGCAGATATGAAACCTTCGATACTGCAAAATTTTCTTCCTGATGCTAGCACCACTGTACACACAGGCGATCGCCTGCCCAATTTGTTAGCCAATCCATCAGCACTTCCTATAGATAGCATCAGAGTGCGTCTTGTTGGTAAGTTATTAGGTCGTCTCGGTACTAGCAACTCCCTAGAACAAGACTTAATTTTACAAACCAACACTGGTTTAGTGAAATTACATCATATTTCTGGGCTGGTACAGTTAGTCAATCCCCAAGACTGGATTGGTCGGCAAATTACTGTCACAGGTTGGTTTCGTCGAGGTGCGACACCTTGGATCGACATCCAAACGTTACAAACTCAAAACGGTCAGACCATTAACAGTCTTCATCTTCTTTGGTCTATGGTTTTGGCAGTTGCAGCACTAGCTTGGGGTGGGTACATCCTTTTAAAGGGATAGTTGTTATTAGGAGGAGGGGAAAAGAGGAAACGGACTCATGGTAAGAAAGAAGAAATATTTCCTCCTTGTCCCCTTGTCCCCCTTCAAATTCCCAGCATCCATAGTCAGCAGAATGTAAACAAAAGTTGCAGATTATTTTCGTACATGTTACATTTTTTAACAAAATTAGCAACTGACATAACTGAGTTTTCTAGCTTAGTGATTTGTTTTGTTTGTTTGAGGCAACCTATCAATTCATCTTTTGTATTCGGTGACAACATAGCAGCAAATCAACCAATCATTGGCTGGTTTTTGTTTCTCAGAGAGCAAATTTGTCCGATTATTAGGTATCTTATGCTACGATGCAATCATGCTACTGTCGGAAATGTCAGCGTGGAACTGGCTACGTGGAAAATACCGTGGTAATGTAAAGAATGGCGTTTGGTTATCCCGAACAAGGGCATAGAAAAAGTTTTTTGTCACAGGCATCCTTACTGTTAAATTTACAAATCTTAGAATTAAGGTGTAAAAGAGCGTTGTCGCGCTTGACTATTAAACAATTTGATCCTGACGAAAAACTGTATTGTATAGGTTGACAGTTTAGAGTAAAAAAGTTGGTTGATGGCAGTTTTGATCAAAAGCATCTATATAAAAGCCAAAACCAAAGGATTGTTTTCTTGCCCAATGATAATTCATCTAATGGAGGTATAGTTCATGTCCGTTCGCCTATATATAGGTAATTTGCCCAAAGAAGAAATAGACCGTCAAGAACTGCAAGCAGTTTTTGCTGAAGAAGGTGAAGCTGTCACCACTAAATTAATCAAAGACCGAAAAACAGGTAAATGCCGTGGCTTCGGTTTTCTCACAGTCAACGATGACGAACACGCAGACCAAATTATTGAAAAATACAATGGTCGGATGTTCAAAGACACTGCGATTAAGTTAGAAAAGGCATTACCTCGCACCAAAGGTGAGGAAAATGAAGACCAGCAGCAACAGCAGCAACAAGCTGTTCCAAAACCAGTTACTACTAGTAACGCTGGAAATCCGATTCCTAATACTGGTGAAAAAAGCAGCCGTCGCGAAAAAAGCTCTAAAAAGCCCCGTCGTGGTGGTGGTGGTGGTTCTTCTTCTAGCAATACCAGCAGCAACAACGACTCTGATGCGGTTCGTCCAGACCCCCGTTGGGCATCTGAACTAGAAAAGCTCAAGGAAATGCTAGCTGCACAAGCGACAAATTAATTCATGTCGCAGATAAATTAAAAATTAAAAATCAATTTAAATTGATTTTTAGTTTTTAACTGCCGATTATTGTTGAATTTAGCTAAGAGGTAGTTGCAGCGATTGTTGTAAGTGCGATCGCAACTGTTGGGCAAACTGCTCTCTCTGGCTAAAATTATTTGTACGAATTGGTTTGCGTTCTGGATCTAACATCCAGCCATAATCGCTACTTAGACGTAACTTGTCTTGGGAGTCGGAAATTGAGACAATAAGCTGAGGTGAAGGACTGTTGTCTACGCCTAGCACGCGAAATACATAATTAAAGGTATTCTGTTTGCCAGATGCGACGGTCGAGGGTTGACCGTATTCAGCCAAGAGATGCGATCGCACTTGTGCTACTAAACCAGGTTTTTCTAAATCATTCAGAGTCCGAACCGCCAGAGTAAGGGCAAAGTAAAACTCTTCAACACGAATAAATTCTAATTGCATAGGCATATTTTACCGCTTCATGTTGCCATAAATTAGGCGATGGGTGAAAACACCCAAAATCCATAAGTGTTTTCAATATACTTGTTGCACTCCTTAAGGAAAAAGGGAAATTGGAGTCTCCAGCAAGCCTCATAAGGGGGAAATAAGTAAGAAAAAACTCTTCCCCTTTACCCCCTAGCAAAAGATTATGAATGCATTCTTGTCTAATGTGGTTAGTAACGCTGTTTCTGCCAGCATACCTTTATCACAGTTATATATTTGTGTATATATAAACACATTTTAGTATCTAGAGATAGATTTTTTAAATGGTTGCCGTCAGTCAGTTCTCAACATTGATTTATATTCCGTGATATAAACTATTACTACCTTAGATAGAATTGATTATTATTTTTTTAAATGTATCATAGATGACAAAAATACACGAAGTAGCAATATAGTATATCTTCTAACTTGAACTTCAACCACTTGATTGTCCGCAAAAAATTGTAGTAAGGGCATTGTTTCCATTGTCTAAATATAAATTAGCCCTTAACTAGCACTTTTTTGAGGATATAACTAAGTGAAAATTACTGATTTGAAAGTGTTTAGACATATAAGTATTCGGCATCTTTTCATTTGGAAAAGATGTCTATAAACGTATGAATTAGCAATTTAAAGATAACTGAATTTGCGTAATTTTCCTGAAGTGATTAAGGTTCTTTTATGAATCTTATTAGATAAGAATATAGCAATTTACGTATAAATAAAATAAATTAAATATAAACACGTAGCCAAAAAGAATATTTCTAGTAGTAGATGTGAAAAAAGATGTGACATATTAAATTAAGATAACAATAATTAAAGTTTATTGACTTCCTGGTGAGTAAGAGCTAGGCGCAAGCTTGGAATTACCTAAAACCTTTCTCAAATCAGCAACACAACACACAAATCATGGACTCTACAACTCAACGACGCATCGCTCTAATTTCAGTCCACGGAGACCCCGCGATTGAAATCGGAAAAGAAGAAGCTGGAGGACAGAATGTTTACGTGCGGAATGTGGGTGAAGCACTCGGTAAGCTAGGATGGCAAGTTGATATGTTTACCCGCAAAGTAAGCGCAAAGCAAGAGACGATTGTGCAACATAGCGAAAATTGTCGGACAATTCGTTTACAAGCTGGTGAACTTGAGTTTGTACCGCGTGATGATCTGTTTGAGTATTTGCCAGAGTTTAGAGATAATTTTCTCAAGTTCCAAGCAGAAAACGGCTTTACGTATTCCTTGATTCATACAAACTACTGGCTGTCTAGCTGGGTAGGAATGGAGTTGAAGAAAATTCAAGGAAGCAAACAAGTTCATACTTACCACTCTTTGGGAGCAGTTAAATACAACACGATAGAAGATATTCCCCTGATTGCCAATCAGCGGTTAACAGTCGAAAAAGAAGTGTTGGAGACAGCAGAAAGGATTGTAGCGACCAGTCCGCAAGAAAAAGAACACATGCGGGAATTGGTTTCTTTGAAAGGTAATATCGATATTATTCCTTGCGGTACAGATATTCACCAATTTGGTTGCATTGATAGAGTTGCAGCCAGAGCCGAGTTGGGAATAGCAAGCGATGCTAAAGTTGTAATGTATGTGGGACGTTTTGACCCCCGCAAAGGTATAGAAACCTTAGTGCGTGCAGTAGCTGAGTCTAAGTTGAAAGGAAAGGAAAACTTGCAATTAATTATCGGTGGTGGTAGTCGTCCTGGTCAAAGCGACGGTATCGAACGCGATCGCATTGAAAGCATTGTCAAAGAATTGGGAATAAGCGATATTACCACTTTCCCCGGTCGCCTCAGTCAAGAAATTCTCCCCACTTACTACGCAGCTGCTGATGTTTCTGTAGTTCCTAGTCACTACGAACCGTTTGGACTAGTAGCGATTGAAGCGATGGCTTGTAGTACACCAGTAGTAGCGAGTGATGTTGGTGGATTGCAATATACTGTCATTGCTGAAGAAACTGGTTTACTAGCACCCCCTCAAGATGTACCCGCTTTTGCAGAAGCAATTGACCGAATTCTACTCAATCCAGAATTGGCACAAAAATTAGGCAAAGGTGGTAGAAAGCGCGTTGAAAGCAAGTTCAGTTGGGATGGTGTCGCAACTCAGCTAAGTGAACTTTACACCCAACTGTTGCAGCCACAGCCGGCATCGGCAACAGCAATGGAACTAGTGCAATCAACAGCCGAATTAGTCCAGTCAACAGCAAAAGAAATAGTGCAGTCAACAGCAGAATTAATGGAGTCAACAGCAAAAGAGCCACTTTTGGTTGCTAAATAATTCTCTTGGGTAATAAATAACGGTGAGTGGGGAACTGGGAACTAAGCAATAGTTTTCCCTTCCTAGTCCTCAGTCACCATTAAGGAAATTATCTGTTTTAAATAGTTCTCTAGGGTGGGTGATTTCCACGATTGGTTTAATTAGTGGAAATCACTCACCTTATTTTTTATTAAGAATGGGGTAGACGCAAAGCCCCTTGTCGTCAAACATGGCACTCTTCGTTAAAAGTCAACGATAGACTCAATTAACTTAAAGCCCCAAGGTTTGAGAGCTGCGATCGCTATTTCTCTATCTACACCGTCATAAGCTTCCCATTCGGACGGGTGATCTTTAGGATGTCCGTCACCTACATTACCTGCAACTTTCATTATCGGAGAGTTTGCCAACTGATCGCGCTCTAGCCCTTTTGGAAGTGCTAGTTTAAGTTTGTGACCTACGAACTTCGATCCTGTTGAATTATTAGCTACAGATTCACGGATTAAACAGATATCACCAGCAGTCCCCCAAGTAGTTGGGTAGATGTGGAGAAACGATATATAGCTTTCTGGTTTGATGGCTCTTTTTAGAACTTCCATTATCTGTAATCCTTACACTGTGACTAAGTGAGTGTTGCTATGTACACTACCGGATGTGCAATCTTATTATGCGATCGCTCCTAGGGTTATGTATAGAGCTGACGGCTACTTGTCAACCGAGAAGTATTGAAACCCTTCTTGGCTAATCGTGCTAATTAGAAGTTATCAATGTATTTAAAGAATATGCTCCCGTGGGGTAAGAATTCTATCGGCTGGTATTTTGGTTTTAAATTACACCTGATTATCAACGACCAAGGTGAACTAATCTGTTTTCTAACTCCGTCGAACTCACGTCTAAAACGTGTAATTCCCTCATCGGATCAATGGATTTCCGTTTTGTGCTGCTGAAATTATGGTTTGCTCAATTCTCTTCAACCTAGTCTCTGGACGTTTTGCACTGTCAATCCAAAATAGAATGTTCTTCTTCGATGAATTACTAAATGCCTCGAAATTATGCTTGGCTGAAGAGTTTGCTTCTAAGGCTTGCTTCAAATCTATCGGAATGGTCAATGCTTCAATTGCATCCAAGGAGTTCCATGAGCCATCTTGTTTGGCAGCTTCAATTTTTTCTAGACCTACCTGAGTCATCAAGCCTTGTTCGATTAGCTCTTGAATATATTGCTTATTTAATTTTGACCATACACTTTTGGGTTTGCGAGGTGTGAAGATTTGTTGATAACGGTCTTCATCCAATGATTTTACTTTACTGTCAATCCAACCAAAGCATAAAGCTTCTCTGACTGCTTCGCTGTATTGAACGCTTGTTTTACCGCTTTTGACCTTGTAGTAAATCAACCATATACCAAAAGAGGTGAGATGAAACTTTTCCAACCACTCCCGCCATTGTTTGCGATCGGTGGCATAAATAGATTCCAGTTGATCATCAAATTTTGGCATTACCGAAGATTATAGGGGATTTTAACGTTGAAAACCTAATAGATATTTAATATACGCTATTGAGTTTAGGACTTACGCATTGACAGAAAAGTCAAAATAAGAGGTATGATTTTCAGCACTTCTAACTTGATTTTTCTGTTCCCCACTAAGCGATATCTGACGACAAGTCGCTCTGCGGCTACGCAACCAAGAAAGGGTGATTGATAAAAGGCTGAAACAACGCATTTACGTTGATATACAACATAGTTCGTTTGAGAGCGTGCGTAAGTCGTAGAGTTAACTAATACGAAGTTGCATCTCATTGGTAGTACTCAGTCATTGGGGAGTATCCCAATTTGGCAAAAAGCAATCAGGCTATAAGCCTGGGGCTACAAAAACAAAGCCTGCCGACCCAGGCTTCACAATACCCAGATCCTGGGTCGGCAGGCTTGGTTCATATCGCGAGCGATACCCTTCCAGGGTATTGCTGCTTTCATTGGGATGCTCCCAGTCATTGCGACGAAGGAAGCAATAGAAATCGACTTTGAGCTACCACGAGCTTAACGCAACTTGGTAT
>JBPCQW010000017.1:0-5997 GCA_050997715.1 Hassallia sp. | reverse complement strand
GTTATATTTAACCTAAATGGTGGGCGTTTATAAATATTTTTAAAGAAAACTCAATAGACATCTCCAGAAAACAATGTAGAGACGCGAACTTTCGCTTCTCTACAAGGGTTGTGGACAACGCATAGTTCATTTTCGGATATGTCTAATATAAACAAAAATTTAGTTATAAAACTATCTACCTTGTAGCAATTTAGCTTTTATTAATCGCCACAACATCAACGATACAATAAAAACTAGGGCAAAGGGAAAAGCGAATAACCCTAAAAGAAAACATAAACCCAATTGTAATTTACCACGTTGAGCAAATTTAGCAATTGACTTCTGCCACTTTGGTATAGCCCAAGCCTCGATAGGAAGTTCTAGTTCTTGTTGAATTTGAGTAGCTTGAAAACCAACTGCGTAACCTTCCTTAATTCTGCCTGTTAAATGATAAAGTTGGGCAAGATTTTGAAGTGACTTGGCTTCACCAGTGCGATCGCCTGTCTCTCGTTGAATTGTTAATAACTGCTGATAACAGTCAATTGCTTGTTGATATTGTTTCAAGGAACAGTAAGTACTACCCAAACCAGTTAGAGAATTGGCTTCACCATTGCGATCGCCTATCTCGCGTGTAATAGCCAGTGACTGCTGATGGTAATCAATCGCCTTTTGGTATTGTCCCAAGGAATAGTAAGCATTGCCCAAATTAATCACAGAAGCGGCTTCACCATTGCGATCGCCTATCTCACGTGTAATAGCCAGTGACTGCTGATAGTAATCAATCGCAATTTGGTTTTGTCCCAAGGAATCGTAAGCATTGCCCAAATTATTTAGAGAAGCAGCTTCACCTTTGCGATCGCCTATATCTCGTTTAATAGCAAGTGACTGCTGATAGTAATTAATCGCAATTTGGTTTTGTCCCAAGGAATTGTAAGCACTGCCCAAATTATTTAGAGAAATAGCTTCACCATTGCGATCGCCTATCTCGCGTATAATAGCCAGTGACTGCTGATAGTAATCAATCGCAATTTGGTTTTGTCCCAAGGAATCGTAAGCATTGCCCAAATTATTTAGAGAAACAGCTTCACCTTTGCGATCGCCTATCTCGCGTATAATAGCCAGTGACTGCTGATAGTAATCTATTGCCTGTTCGTATTCTCCCAAATAATTGTAAGCACTGCCTAAACTATTTAGAGAATTGGCTTGAAACTCGCGATGATCGGTTTCTCGTAGAACTATCAATGCTTGCTGAAAGTAATCAATTGCTTGATTATATTTTCCTAAGGAAGAGAAAGCATTTCCTAGATTGCAGAGTGAACCACCTTCACCATTGCGATCGCCTATCTCACGAAAGATAGCTAGTGACTGCTGATGGTAATCAATCGCCTTTTGGTATTGTCCCAAGGAATTGTAAGCAATGCCCAAATTATTTAGAGAAGCAGCTTCACCATTGCGATCGCCTATCTCAATAAAAATAGCCAGAGACTGCCGATAGTAATCAATTACCTGTTGGTATTTTCCCAGGCAATTGTAAGCACTGCCCAAATATGTAAGGATATATGCAAATTCACTATTTTTATCTTGATTACTAGGTTGCCATTCCTTTTCTAGTCGGCTACATAGTTCAATAATGGTAGTGTAATATCCTCGCAAGTGCAAAAAATTGTGGCATAAATTAAGAATGTTACAAGCTTGGTTATACTGCTTGAGTTCGCAGTGGTGATGAAAAATTTCTAGTTGTGGTGTGATATCTTTTATTGTCTGCCAAGATTCTTTAGCGATAGATTGATAGTAAGCAATTCCTCTTTCATGTACTTCGGTTAAATCACCCGCTTGCTGTTTCAGATAAGCCAAAATTAACGGCTGAAACTTAAATACCCAACCGCTTTCTAGTTTGTTTTCTTGCAAGAGCGATCTTTTAACCAATCCCCGCAAATCCGCTTGCGTCACTTCTTGTTCTGGTAAAAGTGCGGCTGCGGCTGTAGCGTTAAAAGCGGGGCGATATACGCTTAAATTAAATAATAGTTTTTGTAATTTTGGCGTTAACCGGGCAATACTGGCATCAAGAATTTTACCAATACTCGCTTCTGACTCGTATCGATGTAACCCGAGAATCTCAAAGATATTTTGTCTCAAAGCGCTGATATCAACCACATCCCCCTCATCAGCGTGCAACACTCCAGCCACCAGCTTGATTAACAAAGGATGTCCATCCGCTTGCTTGACAAATTCTCGCACTTGTGCATCAGCACCTTGAATATCTAAATCTTCTAGCAGTGCTACTCCAGCATCAGTTGAAAGTCCTTTCAATGGCAACCAACGGCAGTAATTCAGCGTATTGGGCGGTAATTGAGGTTGTTCGCGGCTAGTGACTAAAATTACACTTTCAGTGTGGCTACTCAACCACCGCAGCAAGAAGTCATAGTAAGTTTTATCATGCCATTCTCCGTTTGCCTCTAGCAGAGTTTCTAAGTTATCCAATACCAGCAAATAGCGCCCTGTTTGCAAATTATTACAAACCGCAGTTAATAAATCTGCTTCTTTTTCAGGTGTTGCTTTGCCTAACTTTTCCAATAACCAGCGTCCCCAAACCGCAAAGGGGTAATTTTGGCTAAAAGTTGCCCAAACTTGCTTTTCAAAGCTTTGTGCAGCATAGACTCTGGCAACCAGGGAAGATTTGCCATAACCACCAGTCCCGGTAATGCCAATTAAACGCACTTTATCCGCCTGCAACCATTTTTGCATTTGGGCAAGTTCATCTATGCGCCCGTGCCAATTCTGGGTTTCAGGAGGTAATTCGTTGATAATAGAACTAACGGGATTTCTCTTTGTCCGATCCCTTTCGGACGACTCTAGTCAAGGTTTATGAATGTTGATAGTGTGAGCGATGTAATTTTCACCACCATCAATATCGTTTTGAAAGCCTGTGCTGTTATCGTAGTTTTGCTGTATATTTTGGCTGTTGACTTGAATTTTACCTGCTTTTATTTCTTGAGCTAAAGTGCTTACCTGTGCTGCAAAATCAGGGTTATCTTTCATTTCATCTTCTAAATAAACCGCCAGTTTATTCAAATGGTCTTTTGAGCCTTTTTCTATTTCTTGCAAAGCTTTTTCGGCTCTAGGATTTCCGCGTAACTTATCCCAAATCTTCTGGCGCAGTTCGTCCATCTTGGTAAGCGCTGTTTCGGTGAACTTTTCCCCCAGCTTACCCACACCGGACTCAAAAAACTTTTTGAAAGCGAATTCAGCGATCGCCAAAGCTGTTAAGGTTGTTACGGGGTCAGTCATATCTGTAAATACCTCAGACGCGGGTTGATTTTAATATACTTTTACACGTTTTTAAACAGAATCACGTTCCGACTTTCCGCATTATTGCTGAGATATTTTTAGCCTGACACCTTGAAAGGTGCAGCGTTGTGCGTACAAAGTCCGCGTTGCCGAAGGCTAGGCGGACTTCGTTTGTATAGCCCCAGACTTCGAGTCTGAGGGCGTTTACATTAAAGAAGGGCTGAAGCCCTGACTACGAATGATTAGCTTAATATAAAAGTAAGGTAGCTTAAAGTGTGAGTATTATGAAAAGTGCTGTCCAATCTCCTTATAGTAACGAACAAATTGCCGCTTGGCTGCGTGGATTACTGACAGTTGCTTGGGCGGATGGTAACTTTGATGCCCAAGAGCAAGAATTAATTGCTAATATCACTGATAAAGAATTGGCTCCGAAAATCAAGTTTGACACATTAGAGCCAATTGAACCAGAAGAATTAGCTGCGTTCTTGGGTAAAAATACGACAGCAGCGGAAAATTTTTTACGTACAGCGGTGATGGTAGCGATCGCTGATGGAATTTATTCTCCCAGTGAAGACGACCTTTTGCATCAGTTCTGCCTCGTTTTGGGACAGCCAAAGGAATTACTCAAAGCGCTGCAGCATACTATAGAACACCCACAGCAACTACAGTCTTCTTTAGCAAGTCCCACAAAGCACCAAGTTGAAGCATTGCGCCCTATGCGTGACTGGCTAGACAAACTGGAGATTCACGACCCCAGAGTAGCCCGCTTTTTGTGCAAAATGATACCTTCGCAGTGTCCCTTTGAGCGCGATGTCAACCTCTTTGGGCGGAAAATAGTTCACATTCCCCCGATGTGTAAAATAAATCCACTTTATGAACAACTTGTTAGTTTGCGTTTTCGCGCCCTCTCTTACCTAGCAGATGATTGCGGTGAAGATATTTCAGCTTATATTTAGTTAGTAGTCAAAAGTCAACATTAATTACTTTGAACTCTTGACTTTTGACTCTTGACTTTTGACTCTTGACTCTTGACTTTTGACTATTATGCAATTTATCGATCAAGCAAACATTGAAGTTGAAGCCGGCAAGGGTGGCGATGGTATTGTTGCCTTCCGTCGGGAGAAGTATGTACCGACTGGTGGTCCCTCTGGTGGAAATGGGGGACGCGGTGGTTCGGTGATTTTCACGGCTGTGGAAAATCTGCAAACTCTGCTAGATTTCCGATACAATCACCGCTTTGCGGGAGAAAATGGGGCGCGTGGTGGACCAAATAACTGCACCGGCGCAAATGGCAAAGATTTAACCATTCTAATTCCCTGCGGTACGGCTATTTATGATGCGGAAAGTGGCGAACTGCTGGCAGATTTAATTGAGCCAAACCAGAGTTTTGTGGTAGCTAAAGGTGGTAAAGGTGGCTTGGGAAATCAACATTTCTTGAGCAACCGCAACCGCGCTCCAGAATACGCTCTCCCTGGATTAGCAGGGGAACTGAGGCAGCTGCGTCTGGAGTTGAAACTGTTAGCAGAAGTGGGAATTATTGGGCTACCGAATGCAGGAAAATCGACTTTGATATCAGCTTTGTCAGCAGCACGTCCGAAAATTGCTGATTATCCGTTTACTACTTTGATACCTAACTTGGGTGTAGTCAGGAAACCGAGTGGTGATGGTACGGTTTTTGCTGATATTCCCGGATTGATTGAAGGTGCTTCTGGTGGTGCGGGGTTGGGACACGATTTTCTGCGTCACATCGAGCGCACGCGGGTGTTATTGCACTTAATTGATGCGACTAGTGAAGATATTATCGGTGAATATAAAACGATTAAGAAAGAGTTACAAGATTACGGACGAGGTTTGGCAGAGCGATCGCTTGTTTTAGCACTCAACAAAATTGATGCGGTCGATCGCGAAACTGTAGATTTGTCAGCCTTAGCTATGCAACTTAATCATCTATCCTTTGCGCCAGTTTTCTTGATTTCTGCTGTTACCGGCGCTGGGTTACAGCCAATGTTACAGGAAATTTGGCGACTTCTTGATGAACTTAATGCGGTGGAACAAGTGGAGGTGTTGGGATGATGTAGTAAGGACTTCAGTCCTTATCTTAATAATATGAGGACTGAAGTCCTCACTACCAATTAACAAATAGGGCATAAATATAAGCGATAGTTTCTGAAATGACCGTTCGCACACCTTCGCTAGAAATCCACCATTTATTTGGATTGTAATTTACTGGTTTAGCGGCAATTATTCCGACTTTGATTTTCGGGGCAAGTACTTGTTGAAATATTAGCCAACTTCTGCGAGCATGGGCATCAGAGGTTAACAAATTCATTGATTTTATCGGGGAATTTGAATAAGCTTGCCACTGACGAAGTGCGATCGCAGATGCATGAGTCCGATCTTTAATTACATCCGGGGCAGGTACAACTGTCACTTTTTCTGGTTGTACACCTAGCTTTTTTAAAGTTGCGGCAGCAATTGCGGCAAAATTATTATATTCAGCTAAATAGAATCCTCTTTCAACCGGACCTCCGGTGGTGAATATTTGTCGATAGGAACCCCTTTTAAATTCGCTAAATGCTTGTTCTACTGCGTAGTCTGTTACCCATCCTTCGACAACCAAGACATCGGCTTTGATGGGAGAAGTTACAGCGAGAAACGGGTATAAATGACTAATGTTGAAAAATATCACAGAAATCATTAAAGCGATCGCTATCACCCATCCCTGCGCTG
>JBPCQW010000507.1:0-12793 GCA_050997715.1 Hassallia sp. | reverse complement strand
TAGCGCCAACTCAAAAATTGAAGGAACAATTGACGATAACGCTGATATTCCTTTTTGACCGCCTGATGAGCCGGACTAAAAAAGCCGGCGAAACTCCCACATTGGGAGTCGCGGATCGAGTCCAAATCAATTCGCCTGTGAGCAGTGCAGTAACTTAGGGCTTTTACCAAGAATCAAGCTAAGGCTTTTGCTCTTTCATAAGCTCGGTTGCTGCACTCGTAAGCAGTTTTCCCTCGTAGTGTCATGCGTTACAGCGCATGACACAGCCTTGAGAGTGAGTTAGGCTACGCGCCTTTGGGTGATTCGCAGGCTTTTTATACGAGGTTTTTTGGTTCCACAAAACAACCACACCCAATGCATATGAATAAAAGAATTTTGGGACTTGATATTAGCAAGTCCTCAGTTTCTGCGTGCTTACTTGAAAGCAAGCCCAATGACCCACGTCAATTTTATTACGAATGTCCGTTTAAATTGTTTAGCGCCAACAGTGGAGGAATCAAAGCACTGTTGGAGCTAAAGCCGGACATCGCAATTATGGAGCCAACGGGGGTAAATTACTCGCGTCTTTGGGGCACACATCTTGCTCGTGCTGGGGTTGAAGTCCGCCTCGTGGGTCATAAAGAGATGAGAAATTACCGGGAACACCATTTAAATTTACCCGATAAAGACGACGACGCCGACGCGCTGGCACTGGCTTGTTACTACTTTGATTATTGCGATTCCCCCAGGCGGTTTGTCCAAATTCGCGATTTCACCACAACCCGGATTAGGGAACTAGTGTTGCGACTGGCTCACTTAAACCGGGTGCAGTCTCCAATTATTAATCGGTTACGTCAAGATTTGGCTTGGCAGTTTCCAGAAGTTGCACTAGTTAAATCCCGGCGGGCGATTGATGGTGACGTGCCATTACTGTGGGGCTGGCTTTGTGGGGAACGCAAAAGCAAGCGATACGACAATTTACGCGATCGCTCTATTGGGCTTGGCATCACCTCAACGGTCCGACATCACGCTAGGCGGTTGTGTGACTTGCAAAAAGAAGAACACAGCATTGAGACTGAGTTAGACCAACTTTTAACTGATTCAAAGTTTGCCGCCTACCGCGAAGTATTTAAAAGCTTTGGTTTTGGGGTGCGTTTAGAATCAATCATCCTTTCCCAAATTTACCCACTTGAAGCTTACTTTGGTGCTGATGGTAAGCCAGAAGTCAGGATACGCAATGGTCGAAAGTCCGGAAAGCCTACCAAGCGTCACTTGTCACTACGTCGCTTTCAAAAGTCTTTAGGGCTTGCACCGTCGCTAGAAGCAAGCGGCGATAAGAGTAAAATCAAGATTGTCGGTGGTTCTGACTTGTGCCGTATCGCCTTCTGGCAATGGGTTTTTACTCGCATCGAGGTTAAGCGCTGCCGCCTTAATAATGAGATTGGCGAAGTCCTGGGTTCTCAGTTGGATGCCGAAAAAGCAGCGGGGCGTCCGGTTCGATTAGTGCGATCGCGCATATCCGCCAAAGCTGCTAAGTTACTATTTAGAGAATTGGTGAAAGTAATTTTATGAGAAGTCCAAAAGGTTATTACTTTTGTATTCATTGCGAACGTAAAACTTTGCACGAATGGTATAGTCCCTATCCAATACAATTTTACGAAACTTTAGCTAGTAATGAGCCAATCCCCGATGATGTTTTTCTTTGCGTGCGATGCAACGCCAGACTAGAGTGAAAGAATTAGTGTTTCAACAATCCATTTGTTGCAATTGCTCTAAAACTTAAGAATGGGGAGTCAGAAGTCAATAACTCCTAACTCCTAACTCCTGATACCAATTCTATGTGATGTTGCGCTTTATTCCCCCTCACCCTAGAGGATACAGCTGGCGAATCAGGGGTATTACCCCTTATCTAACGATTTTTCGTCATTCTACACGATTGTAGAGACGTTCCGGACCGAACGTCTCTACGAAGTTTTTTGGAAAAATGAGGGGTCAGACTTACCATTCGCTCTTCTGTATCCTAGAAGAGTGGATGCCCGGTGCGCGGCTGGCTGTCGGCAAAGCGCTCTTATAGTACTGCCTCGGCTATACATACGAGAGCTTACCTGCGTGGGCAAGATTAGCGCATCTTCATACAGAAATAGTATGACTCCTAACTTTTTAAACTTCGCAACTCAACTCGCCGGCTTTTTGGCTAAAGCGACTGTTTTCGCGATAATCCACAGGACAATCTATCACTGCTGGGACATCTTGTGCTAAAGCTTCCTTGAGGATGGGAACTAAATCAGTAGCAGATTCAACACGATAACCTTTTAAACCCATACTTTCGGCAAATTTGACAAAATCGGGGTTACCAAAATGCACAAAAGATGATCTACCTTTGCCAAAGTGATTTTCTTGTTTCCACTCAATTAAACCATAGCCACCATCATTAAAAATTAAGGTGACAAAAGGTGTACCAACTCGCAAAGCAGTTTCTAATTCTTGGCAATTCATCATAAATCCACCATCACCAGTTGCAGCTACAACTTTGCGGTTGGGATAAACGAGTTTTGCGGCTAAAGCACCAGGAATGGCAATTCCCATTGCGGCAAAGCCATTAGAAATCAGACAAGTATTAGGATTATGACAATGATAATGACGGGCAATCCACATTTTATGTGCGCCGACATCAGATATGACAATATCTTCAGGTCCCATTACTTGCCGCAAGTCATATATTAACTTTTGTGGCTTTATGGGGAAGCCGTCATCCTTAGCGTATTGTTCGTAATCGGCACGAATACTTGACCGTAAGCTGATGGCAAAAGGATTGGGTTTACCTTGTCTATCTGCTAACTTTAAAATCTCATTCAGAGAATCAGAAATATCCCCGACTACTTCAGTACGAGGAATATAGCTACTATCAATTTCTGCCGGATTTGCCCCAATATGAACAATGGGAATTTTACCGCTAGGATTCCATTTTTTCGGGGAAAACTCAATCAAATCATAACCGATCGCTATCACTAAATCTGCGTTATCAAAACCACAGGTGATAAAATCTCGCTGTTGCAATCCTACTGACCACAATGCCAAAGGATGAGTATAAGGAATTACACCTTTACCCATAAATGTATTCGCAACAGGAATATTCATCTGGGTAGCAAATTGCGTCACAGCATCACTAGCTTGAGCGCGAATTGCACCATTTCCCACTAATATTAAGGGATTAACTGCCTGAGAAATTGCCGCTGCTGCTGCCCTAATACTGGCAAAAGAAGCAAAAGTTTTTTCAATATTATGCTTCTGCAAAGGTTTCCCTTCTACAGGCATGGCAGCAATATTTTCGGGCAAATCGATGTGAACTGCACCGGGTTTTTCAGTTTGCGCTACCTGAAAGCTTTTTCGCACAACTTCTGGGGTAATACTCGGTCGCACAATCTGCTTATTCCACTTCGTCACCGGCGCAAACATCGCTACCAAATCTAAATATTGATGCGATTCGATGTGCATTCTATCTGTACCAACTTGCCCGGTAATTGCTACCAAAGGCGCACCATCAAGGTTAGCATCCGCTACACCCGTCATCAAGTTTGTCGCCCCAGGACCAAGTGTAGAAAGACACACCCCGGCTTTTCCGGTTAGGCGTCCGTAGACATCTGCCATGAATGCCGCACCCTGTTCGTGACGGGTGGTGATAAATCGAATGGAAGAATTTTTTAATGCTTCCAAAACGTCCAGGTTTTCTTCTCCAGGGAGTCCGAAAACGTATTGCACCCCTTCATTTTCTAAACACTGTACCAGTAGATCCGCTGTATTCATTTAATTAATTCCGTCACAACGCGAGAAGATTTAGATTTTTGGATTAGAGACTGTTAACAGTCAACCGTCAACTAAATCCCCAATCCAAAATCTAAAATCTAAAATCCAAAATCACTTAACCCACACTGTTTTAACATTGACAAACTCGTGTATGCCTTGAATACTTAATTCCCGTCCATAGCCAGAACGTTTTATTCCGCCAAAAGGCATCCGGGGGTCGGATTTGACCATACTGTTGATAAATACGGCACCGGCTTCGATTTCGGAAATTAAGCGATCGCTTTCCCCTTCATTCGTCGTCCAAGCGCTTGCACCTAAGCCAAATGGTGTATCATTTGCGAGCTTGATCGCCGCATCGATATCCCGAACCCGAAATAACATCGCTACGGGTCCGAAAAATTCCTCTTGTGCGGTGGGGCTATCTGTGGGAATATCAATGAGAATCGTTGGTGGATAGTAGTTACCAGGGCGATCGCTTAAAGGTTGTCCACCGATAAGGATTTTTGCCCCAGTTTTCAAACTAGCTTGCACTTGTTCATCTAATTCTTGGAGAATATTCGGAGTTGCCAAAGGTCCTAAATCGGTTTCTGGTAACATGGGATCGCCAATTTTTAGCGCTTGGAATTTTTCTAAGAGCAGTTTTTCAAATTTATCGGCGATCGCTTCCACCACAATAAAACGTTTCGCTGCAATACATGATTGCCCGTTATTCAACATCCGCGCTGTAGTCGCTGTTGCAACTGCTGTTTCTAAGTCAGCGCTTTCTAACACGATAAACGGATCGCTTCCACCTAATTCCAAGACGACCTTTTTAATTTGTTTCCCCGCAGCAGCAGCGAGTGATGCACCTGCCGGTTCGCTTCCTGTCAAGGTGGCAGCTTTGACTCGATCATCAGCCATTAAATCTGCTACCTTCGCAGCACCAATTAATAGTGTTTGAAAAGCACCTTTAGGAAAACCAGCTCTTTGGATGATATCCTCAATTGCCAAGGCGCACTGCGGCACATTAGAAGCGTGTTTCAGCAAGCCGACATTACCCGCCATCAATGCCGGTGCAGCAAAACGGAATACTTGCCAAAAGGGGAAATTCCACGGCATGACGGCGAGAATTATACCTAATGGTTGGTAGCGGATAAAACTTCTGCTGGCATCTGTTTTCACTTCCACGTCAGCAAGGAAATCAGCCGCGTGTTCGGCGTAGTAGCGACAAACTGCGGCGCATTTTTCGACTTCAGAAATGGCAGCTTTATAGGGTTTGCCCATTTCTAGAGTCATTATCTTAGCAAAGTCAGCTTTTTCTTTGTCTAAGATATCAGCCGCTTGATGCAGCCAGTGCGATCGCTCGCTTAAACTAGTTTTGCGATATTCATCAAAAGTCAAACCTGCCAAATCCAACTTAGCGGCAATTTCCGCATCAGTTAGCGGCTCAAAAGTTTTTAGTGTTTCCCCTGTAGCGGGATTAATGGTGGCGATCGCCATTACCTGACCTCCCGTTGAAAATAACTTACAGTAGCTTTCCAGTCTAACTAGGGATTTAGGATTGGGGAAAGCTCGTGATTAAAAAGATTCTTACCCCGGAACTAGTCCTTAGTTCTCAGCTACCACCCAAATTTTAGTCTGTTAAAGAAGGTTTGGTTTCTTAATGTTAAATTTTCGCAACTTAAACCTAACTATTAAAATACAAGATAACTACGTATTTATACTAATTATTGATTGCTAGCTGATAGTTGCTCTACTAACCACTTCCCAAATCATGCATTTTGGTCTGATAAACTTTGACTAACCGATTAATGCCTTTAAAACGATAATGTCCCATCTCTTGAAAATCACAGGATTGCGAAAGCATTTTATAAGTAACTTCACTGATGACACATTCACTAGGAGGACAAACAGCCTCCATCCGCGCCGCCAGATTAATAGTTGCGCCCAAAGCAGTATAATCAACTCTTTGGGAACTGCCGACATCGCCAACGACAGCCTTACCGCTGTTAATCGCAACACGTAATTGTAGCGGTTCTTGCCAAAAACCATTCGCGTTAAGCTGTTCGAGACGAGTTAACATACCCTTGGCAGCAGCGACGGCTCTATCTGCATGATCTAATTGCAGTTCCGGTGCGCCAAAAAATGCCATAATACAATCGCCAATATATTTATCTAAAGTGCCACCCCAGCCAAACACTTCTTGTAGCATCTCTTCAAATAAATTATTTAGTAATTGAGCAACTTCAGTTGGTGTAACTCGTTCAGAAATTGCTGTAAAGCCGACTAAATCGGCAAATAAAATGCTGATTTCAGTTTCTACAGGTGCTAAACGACCATTGGGCAATCCTCCCACAGATATCAACTGTTGCACAACTGCGGGAGAATGATAACGTTCTAATCTTTGGCGAATCACTTCTTCTGTTTTGAGTTTTTCTACCAACAACCAACGTTGAACGCTAGAAGCGACAAGATTTGCCAATGCTGAAAAAAAGCTCAATTCTTCTTCGCCTTCATTGTCCCAATGATAAGAAGAAAGAGTAGCATCAGCATAAAGAACGCCGACAACTTTATTTTCATCCCATAAAGGTACAGCCATTGCGCTGCGAATACCTTTGACTAAAATGCTGTGTTCTCCAGCAAATCTTTCATCTTTTTGAGCGTCAGCAGTTTGAATCGCGACTTTTTCGGCAAATACCTTTTGGCAAATACTACGGCTAATCCAACTGCCATCTGCTGCTAAATTTTTTTGTTGGGAAGCTTTTCTAGTAGCAGAGTTCATTAACTCTAGTTTACCGCCTCCATTGACATCAATTAACAATGCCAAGCGGTCAATACTGTCGAGGTAACGAAAAATAACTTGCTGCACCTGTGAGAAAATCTCTTCAATAGATGCCGCTCCACACAGATTCTTGGCTATATCTACCAAGTCTTTGAGTCGGGCAATGGTTTTGTCTTTATTAGTTGTCTCACCATCCTGACCGTTGGGCTGTATCCATTTTTCTTGCAATTGTTGGACATTGCGAAGAATTGTTCTTTGTTCAGCAACTTCCTGTTGCCTAGGGCTGAGTGGGGGTTCAGTATAATCTGCATACAGCACTAATAAACTAACATCGCCTAACCAAACAATATCGCCGTGCTGCAACTTTTGAGGGGAGGTAACAAGACGTTGATTTAATTGCGTGCCGTTTTTGCTGCCCAAGTCTTCAATAGTCCACAAATCGGCGGCAATTTTCACTAAGCGAGCATGGCAACGAGAAACTCCCCCAAAAGGTAAGTAGAAGTCACATTCGGGCAAACGTCCGATGGTGAATACATCTTGATTCACCGTCACCGTTGTGTCGTTATCTTCCTCTTGTAGGCGTAGTTTGAGTTCAGTCATGACAATGATAGATTAATCCACCGAAGCTGGGGTGCAAGCAACCAATACGGTAAGGGATATGCCAAGAGTTAGCCCTTCACTATTTCTTTATGACACTGATAAGGGCTTTCGACAACTATATGTAGTAAATGTGACAGCAATATGTAGTAAGCGTGGATGGCGCCTATTTGATACCACGAAGAGTGCTGACTACGAAAGAAAAATTATTTAATTTGGCGGTAATTTGAAGGGAAAGTGGCAAAACTTCTATTTGACAAGGGTTTTGAAGGGGTGATTGTTATTTTTTACTCAATAAGAGCGATTTTTTGGATTGATTTGGCGCATAAAATACTGCGATCGCTACTCAGATGCTACTCAATTTCAGAAAACAAAAAGACTCTCTACAAAGGAACGTCTCTACGATTTATCCCACGGTGGAAGCAACGGCAAATTGATGCAATCAGTTCATAGTAGGCACAAACAGCGCTAAATACTTTCTCTCTTCAGTTTATATAACTTATAGGTAGATGACTTTTCGCAGTTGACCATAGAACATTCTTATAATACAACCATCCAAAATCTCAATAAAAATGAATTTACTGCTTGACCTTTTCCTCACCGCTGGTGCAGCAACCGAAAAAGGTTTGATCAAGCCCCTCGGTCATCACGAGTTGTTTCTGATATTACTAGAGTTAGCTTTGCTGCTTTTGGTAGCCAGAGGCTTAGGGGAGTTTATGCGGCGAATTCAACTACCGCCGGTAATCGGTGAACTGCTGGCAGGGGTGATCCTGGGTCCATCGATATTCGGGTTAATTCTGCCAAGTTTACAGAAGGGGATTTTTCCCCGCATTCAGGCACAGTCAGATTTACTGTCGGTAGTCTCCTGGTTGGGAGTGCTATTTTTGCTGGTTGTAACTGGATTAGAAACAGACTTAAACTTAATTGTCCGCAAAGGCAAAACCGCCCTACTCATTTCTTTAGGGGGGATTATTGTTCCCTTTGCCACAGGATTAGGATTGGGATGGTTGCTACCAGATAACTTCTTAGCGAACCCTAACGAACGGTTAATTTTCAGCTTGTTTATCGCTACTGCTATGAGTATCTCAGCAGTTCCGGTAATTGCTAAGGTACTGATGGACTTAAAGTTGATTCGGCGCGACATTGGGCAAGTTACCTTAGCAGCGGGTATGACTGATGATACTCTAGGCTGGATTCTCCTTTCTGTGGTGTCGGGTTTAGCAACCAGTGGCAAATTCGATTTCGCAACGGTATTTAAGTCGGTTGCCGGAGCGGTAATATTTTTGGGACTTGCCTTTACTATCGGGCGATCGCTTATGGCTTGGGTGTTACGCTGGGTAGATGATTACATCGGCGGCGCTACGGCTAGTTTATCAGCTTTGTTAGTTTTGGCGTTAGGTGCTGCTGCTTTGACTCACAGTTTAGGCATTGAAGCGGCACTGGGAGCTTTTGTTACAGGAATTCTCGCCGGACAATCACCACGCTTTAGTCGAGAGGCTGGGATAACTTTGGAAGTGATTACAGCTGGGTTTCTCGCGCCGATTTTCTTTGCCACAGCGGGATTAAAAGTCGATTTAGTGCAACTGTTGGCTCCGCAGACATTCTTTATTGGTTTAATTGTGTTGGCGATCGCCTGTTTTGGCAAGTTCACTGGAGCTTACATCGGTTCTCGTGTTGGTGGTTTGTCGCACTGGGAAGGCATCGCGATGGGTTCAGGGATGAATGCTCGTGGTGCAATGGAGATTATTGTCGCTACTATCGGCGTTTCTTTGGGCGTGCTAAACCAGCAAATGTATTCGATTATTGTCATGGTGGCGATCGTTACTTCTTTAATGGCTCCGCCTTTGTTACGCTGGTCACTATCCAAAGTCGAAATCGGTGAAGAAGAAGCTCAACGCTTGCAACAAGAAGAACTAGCAAGCCGCAGTTTTATTAAGCGCATCCGCCGGATATTGCTACCCACCCAAGGCGGACCGAATGTCAGATTAGCCGCTCAGTTAGTCAGCCATCTCGCACATCAAAATACCATAGAAGTCACGGCTTTGTATGCTAAGAGAGAGAAAAAAAGCATAGGTAAAACAGTAAATTTTCAGAGAGTAGATATAAAAAATAATACACCTGAAACAGCGATCGCTGCGGTAGCCGACCAAATTCACCTGCCGACAGATGGAATGCTGAACACGAAAGTAGAATCGGGTAACGATATTGCTGACGTGATTATTAAAGAAGCTACCAAAGGATATGACTTGATTGTCATTGGTGCAACCGAAAGTTCGCGCAAAAGCGGTGCTTTGTTTAATGTGTTAGTTGATCGCGTGATTCAAGAAGCTCCTTGCGCCACAATGGTGGTGAAGTCGAACTTAACCAAACTAAACCAGCAGATCGAGGTGGTTGCTTCTCACAAGATTAGTCAGATTTTAGTGCCTACTAGTGGCGGTGAACACAGCGAATATGCAGTTGAAGTTGCCAGCACAATTGCGGCTCAGACTGGAGCGCTTGTCACATTAGTTAACGTTGTGAATCGAACTCAGCGCGAGTATATTTTGTTTGAAGAGCAGACAATGCGATCGATAACAGATATTGCGGAGCAGATTGTGCAACAGCAAGCAGAACTGGGAAGGGGACTGGGTGCTGAGGTGAAAACTGTAATTTTGACGGGAATTCCCGAATTGGAAATTCTCAACTTTGCCCGTTCTCAGCAAGTAGATTTAATTGTCATGGGTAGCACGATTCGGACGGTAACAAATCGGGTGTTTTTTGGACACCGTGCCGATGCTATTCTTAATAAGGCGCCTTGTCCGGTGGCGGTGATTACGTTAAACGGCAATTCGTCGCGTTGATTGAAGTTGCGCTTTATTCACGCATAGGCTTTTTATCTGTTTGATACAACTTCTACTGCTGGGTAATCTGGGAAATGCCTAAATTTAAGGAATTCCTGCTTGTTGAAAAATTGCTTGGGGTGTAATTTGCAACCCTTCAAAGAGCGAATCTTCTAAAGAATCTTCACCTCGTTTAGTTTGAGGTGGAGCATCAGGGTAGAAAATCGTGATAGTTTTAGCTTTAGCATCGACAACCCAAACTCGCAGGACTTTTGCATTCAGGTAATTGGTGGCTTTCTCGGTCATCTCACCAAAAGTTTGACCAGGGGAAATAATTTCGATCGCTAATTCGGGTATTACAGGACAAGCCTCATCTGCAAACCAATCTACACCAAGACGATTGTAGGATACATATGTTAGGTCTGGAACCGGAACCCAATCTTGGCGATCGCGAGTTAGTTTGATTGCCCATTCAATTACAACCCGTCCTTTTCCTTGTGCCCACATAGACAATAGTATAAATAACGCCCCAGTGATTGAACTATGGGAAAATTTGGGAGACATCTCATCATTTTTAAATTTTGGAATTGCCTCACCATCGACGAGTTCGTAGATGGTATCGCTTTCGGGAAGTGCGAGGAATACCTCTAAGGTGAGGTCTTTTAAAAGGGATTTAATCATGATCCAAAACCCTTGTAGAGACGCGATGTTTCTCGCGTCTTTATATATTTTCCAACAGATGTTTTATGGATTAGACATCGACCGAATTTAAATATGCGTTATCCAGAACCCTTGTAGAGACTTCGTATTTCGCGTCTCTACATTCTTTTTCACCATCCCTCAAATCGTAAACGGCTCAATTTCCGGATGTCCCCACTGTCGCTGATACCATTCGGCAACCAAAGGACGGACAATGAACTTGGGAGGATTACCATCTTTAACATCAATGCGTAAACACGAGTAAGGTCTGCGCTTTTGAGAACCTTGACCATTGCGACCGATGAAAAGATGCGATCGCGCAATCAATCTATCCTCTTCCATTAAATCGGCTCCCTCAGTTCGCTGACGTCGCAAGCTATACCCACTTCCACCACAAACAATCCAGTTAACACCAGAATCACCACCTCCCGTCTCCACTGTCTGAATGTGTTCCAAACAGTGTGCGTGACCATTTAATACCAAATCGACCAAAGGACGCCCCTTAGCTGCTCCCCCGACCGTTTTAGCTACCGCATTTAACACACCACGCAAACGGCTACGAATTGCTAAAGTCTGTCCCTGATACCACTTTGTCGCTTCAGTCACATAGGGAGGATGATGAAAATAAATTACCCTTCCCCGTACTTCGGTAGTATTCCAAGACTCAATTAATCTTTGCTTCAGCCATTCCAATTGTTCGCTATCAGTTACCGTTGTGGTTTTATCAGCGGCTAATTGCTTATCAATATCAACAATAATTTCTTCAATTTGTGTCAGCTTGGCGTGCAAGTCGTCGAGTTGATCGGCTTCGCTGGGATTATCGGGATTGAGTTTAGCTATGGTTTCCAGGATTTGCTGGTTCTCTTGCTCTAGATTTTCGCGGCGATCGCGCAACATTTGGCGATCGGCATCGCCTTCACGAGTCGAGGCTAGAGGCAGCGGATCGTTAAATGTATTAGAATCTAAAGCGAAAAAGTCAATACCCCCATAGCGGAAAGTATAGTAACGATTGGGCAAGCGGGTAAATTTTCCTGGCTGGTAGCTTAGACAACGCCCTGTATCCGTCTTTACCGTATAATGTTCATCTAAATGACGCGCTAAATCTCCCGGAAGCTTAAACGCCTTCAGATAGTCTAAAAACGCTTTTGCATAGGCATCACCCCTTCCTGAGCCATGCAAGCCGACGTCAATATCTAATTTAGATTTAAGTAGACGACGGATTGGCAGTGTTGTCAAAGACACTAAACCAAATATAATCGGCAAGTTATAGTAATCGTGATTTCCTGGTATGGGTAGAATCGGCAGCTTGAAAACCATCTCGTCATAAGCGATATGCTTAGGATGTTCGCCACCTACGATAAATTCGCGATAAGGTTTGATAAAGTTCTGGTGGTAGTACTCGCTCGACCCAACTAAATAGATCACGTCACCGGTATGCAGCATAAAACGGCTTTCGTCGTGATGCGGCAGCATCAGTTCAGCTACCTTTCGTTGGGGATTGTGTCCGTGGTGCGAACCAGAACCGCTATCACCCACAACCAAAAACGAGAAATTTGCATCGCCTGAGCGATTATCATCCAACACGATGCGAGTTTGGTCAATGCCCCGCTCGACAATTGCAGGATCTTGCCATCGTACCCGCTGATTCATCTTGCGAATTTTCTCAGCGATCGCCGGATCGGATACAAGTTTCAAGGCAACTTCACTCCCAAATTTTCATGAAGGACGCACCTTTTAAGATAGTCTAATATCCGGCGATCGCGTGACTCAACTCACGCCCAAATCTGTGAGAATATAGTTTTGTTGCCGATCGGTTACGACCCATGATTACCACCGTTGAGCGCCGCTACAATTTAGATGAATATCGTGCGATCGCTCGAAAAGCAGAAGGACGCAGCGAATATCGTGATGGAGAAATTGTACCGATGCCAGGAGGATCGATCAACCACAGCCGTATCAGTGGTAATACTTTTGCCTTTCTCAAGTTTCTTTTGCGCGATACTCAATTTGAGCCAATTAACAGCGACTTGCGGCTGTGGATTCCCGATTATCGACGCGGGTTATATCCAGACGTGATGGTTTTTGACGGTGAACCGCAACTAAATGGCGATCGCACTGATGAAGTCTTGAATCC
>JBPCQW010000281.1:0-5297 GCA_050997715.1 Hassallia sp. | reverse complement strand
AATAGTAACAGTGCTAGCTTTAACTACAGTTTAAGTAATCTAACTGCTGGTAAATATCAGTTATGGGCAAAAGCCTACGATAAAGCCGGTGCTACTAGCAACGCTTACCAAACAAGCTTTAGCATTTTGCAACCGACTCCTGTAGTTGCCGATCCTCAAGATTGGTTTGACCAGAATATTCAATCTAACAGTATACGTGCAGCGACAAGGTTGCGTTTTGCTGATAACGTGTTAGACCGCAACGATATTATTAGCATCTTCCGTGAATCTAAAGATAATAGTGTAGTTGATGCTACAGAAGTTAAAGACCTTCGCACTTTAGTTAGCAATGCCTCTTACTTAAAAATTCCTGAATATGTCAGCGTTTTGGCTAACAAAGTTGTTAATGGTGATGTTGCTAATCAAAAGTATCAGAGTAATACACTGGGTAACTTAGATGCTGGTAGTAGTGACGTGCAGTTGGAGAACCTGATTAATAAGTGGTTTTATGGTGGCGATCGCCCAACAACACCCTACACTTATCAATATGCTAGTGGTTCTCTGTTCCAAAATGGCATCAGTTATCAAGACATTAAACAAGGTGTGATTAATGACTGCTTCTTCTTAGCAGGTTTATCTCAAACAGCTTTCCGTTCACCCAGCACAATTGAAAATATGTTTATTGATAACGGTGATAATACTTTCACCGTGCGTTTCTGGAAAAATGGAGTAGCTGACTATGTGACGGTAGACAGATATTTACCAACCACTGATACGGGGTATTTAGCTTATGCAAATAAGGGCAATTACTATAATAATTCTACGAATGAATTATGGGTAACTCTTGCCGAAAAAGCTTATGCTCAACTCAATGAATCTGGATGGATTTATCAAGATAATACCAATTCTTACAACGGTATTGGTCATGGTGGATATATGAGTGATGCTTTTGCACAAATAACCGGACGTAAGGTTTCTAGTTTTAATGTTCTTGACTTTAACTCAATAGTCAATGCGTTTAATTCTGGTCAATTAATTGGGCTAGCAACTTTAGAAACAGGAGTTGCATCAAATATCGTCGCTGGTCATGGTTATGCAGTCGTTGGTTACAATTCCTCAACTCAAAAGTTTACTCTTTTCAACCCTTGGGGAATCGATAACGGCTCCTCAAAACCGGGCATTTTAGAATTAGCTTGGAACGAAATTGCAAGCAACTTTAGTTATTGGGATTCTACCAAAACTATATCAACTTAGCCCTCACCCTGGAAGGGTAAGTCTATACGAGTAAAGCCTAGGAACGTAAGCTTTTAGACATAAAGTCCGCGTTGGCGGACTTTATTTTTTTCGCCGCCACTTTAGTCGTCGGGTAATAAGTTTTGGAACTATCTAATTTGTTAGTTCATAAATATATAAATAATATCATGTCCGGCAAATCACGTATATTGTAGAGACGTTCCAGTGGAACGTCTCTACGAGGGTTGCAATGTTTTTATTAATGTTAATTAAACGACCATGATGTAAAGACTTTATTAAAATATTTTTTTAATGACAATTATTATTTCCATATTCTTATTTGTAAGCAAATTGGCATTTTCACATTTAAATCCATAGTAATTATTAGCAAAGGGAAGCAATTTCTTTTTTTAAACCTTGGGAGAAAGGTTTTAACAGCTTGTGCTGTCAAAAAATATTGATACATATCAGGAAAGAATACTTATGGAAATTGATTCTAACTATTATGATAAAAAGCTTAATTTTACTCCTACATCCTCAGTAGATTCCTTCAATCAAAACGATGATTACAACTTTCGTTTTGGCAGTCACAGCAGCTTCAATATAGCTACAAATGACGTGCAGATGCTCGATTCGTCTACTACTGCTAAGAGTGAAAACTATAACTATACCGATGGCTATGGCTTAATTGATGCCGCAGATGCAGTGAGTAAAGCTGCTGGTAAGAAGACTTTTGCTGATGTTCCTAACCTGGGTGGCAATAATTGGGGTGCTGACCTTGTAAAAGCTCCAGAAGCGTGGGCAAAGGGATACACTGGTAAGGGTGTTGTGGTTGCTGTGGTGGATACTGGGGTTGACCGCAACCATGACGACTTAAAGGATAATATCTGGACTAATAGTAAAGAAATTGCTGGTAATGGCATAGATGATGATGGCAATGGCTATGTTGATGATGTCAACGGTTGGAATTTTGACGGCAACAATAACAACACTTTAGATGTAGACGGTCATGGCACTCATGTTTCTGGTACTATTGCGGGAGAGAAAAACGACTTTGGTGTGACTGGTATTGCCTATGATGCGAAGATTATGCCAGTCAAAGTTTTGAATGACTCTGGTAGTGGCTCTTATGATGCGATCGCACAGGGTATTCGTTATGCTGCTGATAATGGAGCCAATGTCATCAACCTCAGTTTAGGTGGTAGTTATCCTAATAGCGTTCTAGAATCAGCTTTGAAATATGCTAGCAGCAAAGGAGCGATCGTTGTTATGGCAGCGGGTAACGAGAGTGGCTTACAACCAGGATATCCTGCCCGCTACGCAAACGAAACCGGAATTGCTGTTGGTGCTGTCGATAAGGAAAATAATTTGGCTAGCTTCTCTAATCTAGCTGGATTTAACCCACTCACCTACGTCACAGCTCCAGGAGTCGATGTCTACTCGACACTTCCGGGTAATAAATATGCTTCTTATAGTGGCACATCGATGGCAAGTCCTCACGTTGCTGGTGTAGTAGCCTTGATGTTGAGTGCTAACCCTAATTTAACAGATGCCGAAGTGCGTCAAATTCTTGCAGACACTTCAGGAAATAGTACACAAGCTGCAAATTCTAACTTCAGCTTAAGTTCTACAACGCAGAGCGATCAACTTTTTGCAAATATATCTAGCACCCCACTTGAATCTTCCCCCAAAATTGCCGACGACTTTTTGCAAAGTTTTAACAGTGGAATTGAAAGTAATTCTAGAAACCTTTTCCAAAGTTACAAGTCCGCAACTTTTAGCTTCACGGATAGTTCTATTGAGCGCAATGAAATGTTGATACCAAAACTTCAGTTACAATCCCAATATTCGCAGGACATTTTCGGCATCAATAGCATTAACAGCGATGCTCTTTTTGAAAACATATTAAAACAACCAACAACACAAATGTATGAGTATCGCGATTGGTTGTTTGATATCAATTCGGAAATACAGCAGAATTGAGAATTCAGGAGCTAGAATTCAGAAGTAAAACAGCGTTTATACTTGGCTTTGAGATAATCGATGTCTACTTCATTAACTTGAAATCCCCTGTAGTTTAGAAAAGATAACTCGTTGGAAAAACGCTCCGACAGGCTGGAAACTGCTGGTACAAACAGAGCTTACCTGCGTGGGCTAAAAGTTTCAAGCCCGTGTAGACAAGCTCTGTACGTGTACCGACACCCTAGAAGGGTGTTTGGATCTTCGGGCAAATTTGTGATGTTTGATGACAAGCTACAAACAACGCATCCCCAAATCTACCTGACAGAGAAAGCCTCACTAAACCTGCGCGTCACCGGCTCGATGATGAAAGTCAAAATCGACTTTTTCCGCGTGACAATTTCACCATTAGCAGTCATCCCTGGTGTAAATCCTACTTCTTGACCCCGCACGATTACAGAGTGTTTATTCAGCTTAATTCTTGTGGGGAAAACTAAGCCCAAATCTTTATCAATGATCGCATTCGGACTGACTTGCACAACCTCACCGTTAACTGTGCCAAATTCCTGAAAAGGAAAGGTTGCCATTTTCACTTTGGCTTTCATTCCCTCACGAATAAAGCCAATATCGCGATTCAGGACTTTCACTTCTAGCATTAAGTCCTCGCCTTCTGGTAAAATAGATAATAACTCTTCACCTGATTGCACTGGTCCTTTAGTTGCTTTGATTCTATAGATAGTTCCGGCAACCGGAGCTTTTATGGTTTCGTCATCTTGTTGCTTTCTTGCTTGTTCTAACTGACCTGCAACGTTGGTCACTTCTTCTTTGCGTTTGTTGAGTTCAGTTAAAATTTCACTTTGACGCTCTGATGCTACGCGCTGCGCTTGATTGCGGGCACCTTGATAAGCTGCTTGGATCGAGCGAATTTCTTGTTTTTGCCCAGCGATATCTTTTTCTAAAGACGAAACTTTGTCTTGCTCTTCGTTAATTTTGGTTTGAGCATTGACTATCTCATCTTTTGCCCTGGTAATTTGTGCATTTGCTTGGTTGTATGATTCTTGCGCTTGCAGATATTGTAATTTCGCTACTCCACCACTCTTCAGTAAAGATCCAAGTCTGTCTACTCTTTCTTGAGCTATCTTCAGGTTAGGTAATGTTTGCTCGCGAACTTGTTTGGCATTTTCCAGATTATTTCTAATATTAGCAAGGTTAGTTCTGGCGTTGTCTAGATTATCTTCCAAACGGGTGAGGCGTACTTTTGATTGATCAATTAGTGCTAATTGGCGGTTGGCTTCGGCTTCAGCTCCTGCTTGACGTGCTTTGAAGTCTTGCAAACGAGAGTTTAAAAGTTCATCTTGAATTTGGGTTCCCGCTACTGTACCACCAATACGTTCTGCATCCAAACGCCGCATGTCTTCCTGAATCAATTTTACAGATTTGCTGAGGCGAGCAACATCGGTTTTTTGCACATCTGGGTCACGTTGAAGCAAAACTTGGTCTTTAGCAACGCGATCGCCTTCTTTAACCTTGACTGCGACAATTGACCCACCACCCAGCGATGTCACCGGTCGCACTTGTGCCGAAGGAATTAATTCCCCTGGTGCTGTCGCTACTTCATCTATTTGCGAAAAATTAGCCCAAGCGATCGTTCCAAATATCACCGCACTAATTGTTCCTGCTAAAATTCTCGTGTAAAGCGGTGGTAATTCCTGTACCGCTTTACTTAATTCATAAGATAATTGGTCTTCTGGTTTAGCGAATCTTTGTTTTGTCTGACGTGCTTGAGCAGCATTTGCAACTATGGAAGATTTCATATTTGGTTAATGGTTAGGAGGTAAGAGTTAGGAGGTAAGAGTTAGGAGTTAGGAGTTAGGAGTTAGGAGGTAGGAGTTAGGAGTTAGGAGTTAGTTGATATTTATTCATAATTAACCACTATCCACTAGTTACGCTCCTGCTAACGTTTAACTCCCAACTCCTAACTTTTAGCTCTGTCAAACTGCTAAATAACGCGTGATGAAACTTTCTAAGGTTTCTAACTTAAAATTATAAATCGCCTCTAAATTGGCAATTTCCTCAGTTGTACAGAAAAATTCATTCGCTAGCAATGTACGGAAGGTTCCCAAAGC
>JBPCQW010000426.1:0-6458 GCA_050997715.1 Hassallia sp. | reverse complement strand
TTAAATCAAGGCGATTTTTTCCAATTACAGCAGCTTGATTTTGAATATAAAAACAGGCATCTGGTTCTACAGCTTGCCGCATTCGCTCATTTTTTAAGGTTGTGGAACCTAAAGCTTCAAAATCAATTTGGAGTTTTTCTAAGAAAATTTTGACCAAATCACCAATATATTCTTTATCTTTTTCGTGTTCGGGTAGAGGAACCATAATTTCTAACAAGCCATGACTATAAGAAATGCGTGCGGCACGCTTTTCTCCCATTTCTTCTAAAATATTTTCTAATTGCTGCCAACTAATATCTTTGAGTAATGTTTGTTGACCAGGTTTGACGATAATTTGTTGCAGTTCTAAAAGCATATCGCCTCTGATGATGAGTCTACATATTATTATAAATTCGGGGAGTAAGTAACGCGATCGCTCACCCCCCAATCCACATTTGGGCTAAAATCAAGACCTGAGGATGCAAAGGGGAGAAATTTAGGGTGCTTACACTCGGCGTAAATATTGACCATATTGCCACCATTCGGCAAGCGCGGCAAACGGTGGAACCAGACCCTGTAGCAGCGGCAGTGCTGGCAGAATTAGCAGGTGCAGATGGAATTACTGTACACTTGCGCGAAGATAGACGCCATATTCAAGACCGGGATGTGCGCTTATTGCGGCAAACGGTACGATCGCATCTTAATTTAGAAATGGCAGCAACTGAAGAAATGTTAGCGATCGCTCTCGATATCAAACCCGATTATGTAACTTTAGTACCGGAAAAACGCCAAGAAGTCACCACCGAAGGCGGTCTAAATATCGTCGGTCAAATTGCTAGAATAGGTGAGATAGTTGATAAGTTGCAAAACGCTGCTATCCCAGTTAGTCTCTTTATCGATGCCGAAGCAGCACAAATTGAAGCTTCTGTCAAGGTGCAAGCAAAATTTATTGAACTGCACACCGGGCAATATGCTGAAGCTAAAGATGAAACAAGTCGCAAGCAAGAATTAAAGGTGTTAGCGTCGGGGTGTGAGCAAGCGATCGCTTCAGGATTGCGCGTGAATGCCGGTCATGGACTCACTTACTGGAATGTTTATCCTGTGGCTTGTCTTCCAGGCATGGAAGAGTTGAATATTGGTCATACTATCATCAGTCGGGCAGCTTTAGTTGGTATAGAAAGAGCAGTCCGCGAGATGAAACAAGCCATGCGGGGAAATATGTAAGAGCGATTTTATAAACGCTTCCTTAACAATTAGCGCGATCGCTGCGGAGATTTATAAATTTCACGTAATTGATTAGAGGGGATGTTGCTGCGAAATCCTAAAAAAGAGTCAAATCAACAAACAAAGACTTTTATGAGCGCAACACAATCTAGCAACCTTCCGCTTTGGGTACAAGGCAGAGATAAAGTTATAGAAGATAGTAGTGATGTCGAATGGCGGTATGGTAAGCTTCCAGATTATACTCGCTCTAACGAAAATCTCGCCAAGGAAAGTACACGCAATCACCCTGAGGCTTCATTAGAAGCGATCGTGCAAAACTTGGTGAGAACCTTTGAGATGGAGGTATCATTTAAAAGCGACCCGCAACAGTGGTTGTCGGTTGTGAGTGACAAGTTCCGCGTCAGTACAAATGGTGGAGTAGAGTACACAGCAGCCGAACTAAAAGCTTCTGGTACTTACAATTTATTCATGGCTGATTCACAACATTACAAAGCGTCTGAAGAAGACTTTGAATCATCCGCCAGAATTTTTCATACAACATTTCCTGAAGGATTTCCTTGGGAAGTGCTAGAAGTTTTTTCGGGACCACCAAACGTCACATTTAAATGGCGGCATTGGGGACATTTTAACGGTTCATACAAAGACTTTGCATCTACTGGGGAAACGGTGGAAGTTATCGGTATGAGTATTGCCCGCGTCACCGATGATTTAAAGATAGTTTCCTTGGAACATTATTTCGACAACACCTTGTTTTTAGACAAGCTGACAGCAGGTGGAAAAACAACTACATCAAAGCTGACAGCAAACGAAAAACAAGCTACCGGAGAACAGAAACCAACATTTTTGGGTATGATAAAGCGACTTTGGAATTGGGGAGAAAAACAAGCAATTAGCGAACCGCAAGCTAGTCGTTGTCCTTTTAGTGCTTTGCTCAGGTAAAATTTAAGTTTAATTAATTAGTAGGGGCATGGTGGCTGACACTGTGCCCTTATCATTATTAATAAGCAAGTAAAGAATGAACATGCAAACATACTATTACGCTTTGGCAAGTGAACGCTTTCTCATCCAAGAAGAACCAATCGCGGAAGTTCTCAAAGAACGCACTCGTCACTACCACGAACAAGAAAAGGAAATTGATTTTTGGTTAGTTAAGCAACCAGCTTTTCTAGAAGCACCACAGATGGCTCAAATCAAAGCGAAGTGTCCCCAACCAGCCGCAGCAATTATTTCGACGAATTCCCAATTTATAACGTGGTTAAAACTGCGATTGGAATATGTGGTTACAGGCGAGTTTCAGTCACCTTCTGAGACGATTCCTGAAGCTTTGGCATCTCTTGCCAAGGTTTCCTGATATAATATAGCGCGCAGTTGCGATCGCTTCCAGCGGGCGCTCCGCGCCATCGCCTACATTGGGGTAGGTCTGATACTTGCCCCAGAAAACGAACAAAACATATTTTTAGGCAATCTTTTGAAAAAATTTAGAAAAATTAATTATGTATCAAACTATGATGCGTAGATTTACGACTTTATCAAGTGCTTTGGTGTTAGCGATCGCCAGTTTGATTGGTGGAAAGATCAGTTCTGTCACCGCTCAAAAAAACATTCCTGTTTGTCAACCACCAACTGCGGGTGAGTATCTTTTATTGGTAATCAGTCCCACACAAGATAATCAAGCTCAGTTGCGTCGCACTTTGCCCACTGAACTGAAAACCACTACCTGTAGATATCTTAACGATACAGTAACCCGCATCGGCGGGTTCAACAAGATTGACGATGCCAATCGTTGGGCAAGGTATGTTAACAGTATTGTCGGCTTGTCTGCTATTATTACCACTCGACCGACGACAACGACAACGACAACGACAACGACAACAACAAACCCACAACAGCCTCGCTCTCAAGCAGTAAGCTATAATCCCCAATCACTAGGAATGGGTTATGCCGTCTTGGTGGATTATTTCAACCGTCCAGAATTGGCTACTCAACTGCAACAAATCGTAGAAGGTGACATCGGTTTTGTTTCTTATGGACAACGCCCTTACTTGCTAGCAGTTTACACCACTAACCAAAAGGAAGCATACAACACATTGCAAAAGCTGAACGAGCGCGGTCTTTCCACCTATTTAGTAGATAGCCGAAAGGTGTTGCTGCTGCGTTCAGCTGTGCGGTTATAAAAATTAGGGACTGGGGATTAGGGACTAGGGATTAGGTAAAAATTATCAATAAAGAATTTTCAACCATTTTGCATTCATCAAATATCCAGTCCCCAGTCCCCAGTTTAATAAGCAGACCTAGCTAACCAAGAAATAGTTATGCCCAAAGCGGAACCGACTATCACCTGAACTGGTGTGTGTCCTAGTAATTCTTTGAGACGGTCTTCGTTAAATTCTGGATGTTCGCGAAACAGTTCATCAATCATTTGATTGAGAATACGAGCTTGCTTACCAGCAGCTTGGCGAACACCTGCTGCATCATACATGACAATGATGGCAAAAACTACAGCGAGTGCAAACTCTGGAGATGCCCAACCCAAAGTTTGCCCTACACCAGCTGCTAAAGCTGTAACTAAAGTGGAATGAGCGCTGGGCATTCCTCCAGTGGTGACTAAAACACTAACATTAACTTTACGATGTTTGACTAGTTCAACTATGAGCTTTAATGCTTGGGCAATTAAACAAGCAATAAGGGCAACTAGCAGCACCCGGTTGTTTAAGATGTCGCCTATGTCCTGCATGGTATTTTGAGCTTTGTTAGTAAATATTAGCAGGGGTTGTTATTTAAGGAAATATTTTGATCTAGCCAAAAAGCGGACGCCGGCTTCCAATTATATTGGAAGCCATTCAAAGCAAGCTCCTCCGCGTCTACGATATAAGATGCAGAGCTAACGCGCGATAAGCACTTTTTGTGAGTTTAAAATACAAAATATACCGTCCCTGCGCTTTAATTACCTTTTGGGGTAGATTTAGTGATTGCGATTGATGATATATTGAGCGATCGCTATTAGCGGTTTCGCTTTATCACCAAATGAATCTAATTCCACACAAGCGGCTTCAATTAGCTGTTGAGCCTTAATACGCGATTCCTCTAACCCCCAAAGCTTGGGATAAGTCACTTTGTTGGCTTTTTGGTCTTTACCAGCGGTTTTGCCCAATTGCTCCTGCGTCGCAGTTATATCCAAAATATCATCGACAATCTGAAATGCCAGCCCAATATTTTGAGCATAACGAGACAGGCATTGCAAATCTTCAGACGAAACCCCGGTTAAAACTCCGCCACAGGCAACGCAAGCTTCTAACAAAGCGGCTGTTTTGTGATTATGAATGAAATTCAGCGTTTCTAGTGAAATATCTGATTTACCTTCCGATTCTAAATCGACCACTTGACCGCCGACTAAGCCAGCCGCTCCCAGCGCACGCCCCAAACGGGCAATTACTTGCAATACTCGCTCTGTTGGCACATTCTGGGTGCTAATGGCGACATGTTCAAAGGCAAAAGCCAACAAGCCATCTCCAGCCAAAATCGCAATATCTTCGCCATAGACTTTGTGATTTGTCAGCTTGCCGCGTCGATAATCATCATTATCCATCGCCGGCAGGTCGTCGTGAATCAACGACATAGTGTGAATCATCTCTAAAGCACATGCGGTTGGCATTGCCATTTCGATTGTTCCACCAGTCATTTCACACGTTGCAAGGCAAAGGATGGGGCGCAGACGCTTACCTCCAGCTAACAGCGAGTAGCGCATTGATTCATAAATCTTGTCTGGATAACGCATGGGAATTGCGTTATCAAGAGCAGTTTCACAGAGCTTTTGTCGCTCTTTTAGATAAGCTAATAGGTCAAACTTAGCTGACTGAGGAGTTTTGTGAAGGTTACGCGCTGCTACCATCCTTAAATTCCTTACATTTTTTAATTTTTGTCATATAAGTCACAATTTTACGGGTCTTTGGAGCTAAAAGAGTTAGGAGTTAGGAGTTAAGAATTAAAAATTTATAACTCATAACTCATCACTTAACTTACCCCCGTCTTGAATAGCTAGAAACTGTATTTTGCAACAACATAGCGACAGTCATCGGACCGACACCCCCAGGAACAGGAGTGATAAATCCTGCCACGTTTTTGGTTGAGTCAAAGTTGACATCGCCAACTAAACGACTATTACCACTTTCATCGGTGACACGATTTATTCCCACATCTACCACAACGGCGCCCGGTTTTATCATTTGCGCGTCGATGAGATTGGGACGACCTACTGCTGTAATGAGGATATCAGCATTTAAGGCGATCGCTTTAAGATCGTGCGATCGCGAGTGAGCGACGGTAACAGTCGCATCAGCTTCTAAAAGCATCAAAGCCATTGGTTTACCCACCAAAATACTGCGTCCCAACACCACCGCTTGTTTCCCCTTCAAAGGAATTTCATATTCCTGCAATAGCCGCATAACTCCATATGGAGTGCAACTGCGTAAACCAGGTTCTCCCCGCACCAATCGTCCCAAATTAAGCGGGTGCAGTCCGTCGGCGTCTTTGTCGGGATCAATTTGATGTAGTAAAGTGACAGCATCCAAATGATCTGCTAAAGGAAGTTGTACGAGAATGCCATCCACTCGTTCATCAGAGTTAAGTGCAGCAATAACCGACTCTAGTTCGGCTTGGGTGGTTTCGGTGGGAAAATGCTTACCAAAAGAGGCAATCCCCACATTCGCGCAAGCGCGTTCTTTGCCGCGTACATAAGCAGCAGAACCTGGGTTATCACCAACCATCAGCACTGCTAAACCTGGAGGACGCCCAATTTTCGGTTGTAATTCTCTAATAGCAGCAGAAAGTTCTATCTGAATTTTCGCGGCTATTGCTTTACCATCAATTAGTTTGGCAGTTTTTGTTTCCATAATTCGGGGGAGTGGGGAGTGGGGGAGTGGGAAGTGGGAGGGGGGAGAGGGGGGGGACAAGGGAGACAAGGGAGAATATTCCTATTTGTCTCCTTGCTCCCTGCCCCCCCTGTCCCCATCTCCCCCATTCCCATTCCTAATGACCAATGAATATTATTAATCAGAACTAACTTTATGAAACTGGCGACAAGGCAAGTAAATTAATGCAAAAATTCCCTCAACACTTGGCTATGATGCAACAAACAAAAAAAAATAATTTTTACTACTGCTGGGGGTTGACATTTTTATGCTTATTTGGTTTATCTAGTTGTGGTTATTCTGGGCAGTCTGGGCTGAACGGTGTTAACTTCAGTATCGGTGTTAATG
>JBPCQW010000339.1:0-17579 GCA_050997715.1 Hassallia sp. | reverse complement strand
GTGCGATTCCCACCCAACTGAGTAAACCAAAAACCCTTACTCGCAGGTAATTGCTTCACACCCCCAAAATCAATCAACACCGGCAAATTATCAGAACTCCGCAAAATCAAATTATCAGGAGAAATATCGCGGTGAACGACATCAAGTGAGTGAATATACGACAAGACAGGTAAAATTTCTTGCAGTAACTTAATTACCTCTTCCTCGCTAAAAGTTTTACGTTCTAACAACTGATAATAATTTTCTCCCTCCACATAATCTTGCACCAAAAAGAAAAAATCTTTATCACCTAACTTCGCTTGCAACGAAGCGTGAAAACGGGGAATTTGCGGATGCTGAAGTTTCTTTAAAACACTTGCTTCACGTTCAAATAATTCTTTCGCTTTTAATAAATCTTGTTGTGCTTCAACTTGGGGTGCAAATTCCTTCAGCACGCAATTTTCATTCGATTGATTTTTGTCCTCAGCCAAATAAGTGCGTCCAAAACCGCCCTGCCCCAATTGCCGTAAAATATGATAGCGATTCTCCACCACCTTCCCCGTAGCAAGAGGCAACGGCTCACCGCAGTGGATACAAAATCGGTTACTCTGATCATTTGCGTGTTGTTTACTGCAATAGACTTGCATAGTGCCAAGGGTGAATGAAGGGTTTTCTTTATTGCTACAACAGGTGCAATCCCATTTACGCAAAATTCTGAATGGGGAGACGCGATTAATCGCGTCTGTACAAAAGTGGGGGAGTGGAGGAGTGGGGAGTGAGGTAGAGACGTTCCACTCTTTACGTCTCTACGGGAGTGAGGAGTTATTAATTGCTTTGTCCCCCTTGTCTCCCCCTCTCCCCCCTAACGGATAATCATCAAAATATAAGTATTATGAACAGCGAATCACAACAGCAGCGCGCAATTAGGGCTTTTCAAGAGTTTATAACTACACCTTTAGAAACCCTACTACAACGCCATATAAATAGTAAAAGCGAATCAGCAGCTTTGGCATTATTTCACGAAATCGCTGCTAACGTACCGGCTTACAAGACTTTTTTAGCACAACAGAATATAAATCCCGCTTCCATCCAAACCTTTGAAGATTTTCAGAAACTACCTTTGATTACCAAAGAAAATTATATATCGCGTCATGCTTTAGCTGACTTGTGCCGCAACGGGCAGTTACAAGCATGTGACATGATAGCTGCTTCTTCAGGTTCCACAGGTAAACCAACATTTTGGACACGTTTCTTTACAGATGAACTGCAAATTGCGATCCGGTTTGAGCAGATATTTCACGACAGCTTTCATGCAGATTCCAAAAGCACTTTAGCTGTGATTTGTTTCACTTTAGGAACCTGGGTAGGTGGAATGTTTACAACTAATTGCTGTCGCTATCTTGCCAGCAAAGGTTATCCGATCACTGTAATTACACCTGGTAACAATAAGGAAGAAATCTTGCGAGTTGTGCAAGAACTTGGTTCAGCTTTCGAGCAAGTTGTATTGTTAGGATATCCGCCATTTTTGAAAGATGTAATTGACAGTGGTATTGCTCGTGGTGTGGAATGGCAGCAATATCAAGTTAAGCTAGTTATGGCAGGAGAAGTATTTAGTGAAGAATGGCGCAGTTTAGTTGGTGAAAGAATTAATTCGCAAAATCCTTGCTACGATTCAGCATCACTTTATGGTACTGCGGATGCAGGTGTTTTGGCGAATGAAACACCTTTAAGTATTTGTATTCGCCGTTTTTTGGCAGGAAATCCTGATGCAGCGAAAGCTTTATTTGGGGAATCTCGTTTACCTACTTTGCTACAATATGACCCAATAAGCCGCTTTTTTGAAGTTGAAAATAGTACGTTGTTCTTTACGGGAGATAATGGTATTCCCTTGGTGCGTTATAACATTTTAGATACTGGTGGGATAATTAGTTATGATGCCATGTTGCAATTTTTGGCAGAGTGGGGATTTAACCCTGTGGAAGAGTTAGAAAATCAGGGTGGAAGGGGAATTAATCAATTACCTTTTGTTTACGTTTTTGGACGTTCTAATTTTACAGTTTCTTACTTTGGGGCGAATATTTACCCAGAAAATGTAACGGTAGGATTAGAGCAACCTGTAATTAAAGAATGGGTGACGGGTAAGTTTGTATTGCAGGTGAAGGAAGATGCAGATAAGAATCGCTTTTTATCTGTGGTTGTGGAGTTGGCGCCTGAGGTGGAAGGAACTGAACAAAAAACTCAAGCGATCGCTCATTCAATTCTCTCACAATTAAAGCGCCTCAATAGCGAGTTTGCTAACTACGTCCCCTTAGAATATCAAATGCCAAAAGTCATATTAGCACCACTTGGCGATCCGGAATATTTCCCCATTGGGGTGAAGCATCGCTACACACGCAAGTAGCAATTTTCGCAAAAGCTGATGAATAATATTACTCTCCCAAACTCAACATTAACCACATTAAAAAGCCCGTCCAAACTAACATTTGAACGGGCTTTTCTCATTCGCATCTGAAAAGTTATGAAATTACAAACTGGGAGGTAATATCACTTGATCGATCGCATGAATAACGCCGTTACTACCTCTGATATCTGCCTTCGTCACCTTAGCTTGATTAACAGTTACGCCACTTGCCGGATCAACTTTAACGTTAATCGCACCGCCTTCAACGCTTTTCACTTCGCCAGATTTCAAATCAGTAGATAATAGTTGACCTTTTACCACATGATAAGTCAAAACTTTGACCAATACTTCTTTATTTTCTGGCTTCAACAAATCACGTACCGCATCTTGTGGTAATTTAGCAAATGCCGCATCCGTGGGTGCAAAAATGGTGTAGTTCTCTTTACCTTGTAAAATATCTGTCAATCCAGCTGCTTTCAAAGCCTTAGTTAAAGTTTTAAAAGAGCCGTCCGCTTCTGCCAGCGCTACCAAATTTTTACCTGAGGTGCTGGAGCTTCCTCCAGACGGTTTAGTTTGGGTGGGTTTGTCGGTTGGCGGTTTTTGATCTCCGGGTACGGTTGGTGTTTCCGTAGTCGGTACTTGTGTTGGCTCTGGTGTAGGTGTAACTTCCGGGGTGTTAGGGGTAGCTTCCGGGGTGGTAGGGGTTACAGTAGGCGTAGTTTGACCAGGTGTAGTGCCACCACTACGGTTATAAGGAGCCTCGTTGAAAATACTAGGTCTAGGATTTACACCGCCTCTTTGGTTGCTCTGAGATACGGTGTTTTTCGGTGGTGTAGGCTTCTTGTCCTTTTTGGCTAATTGTGGCTCAGTCGGTGTATATTCAGCGTTTACCAAAACACGTTGACCACGATTGTAGGGCGCTTCTGAGAAAACACCGGGGTTAGGATTTAATACCTCATTGGCTCTAACCGAAAAACTCATGAGGAAACTAGCGCCGGTTGCTCCTACTAATCCTGCTACCGTCGTCAGCAATTTTCTGTTATAATCAACCTTCATAAATTTTGTTTGGCTTTAATTTGCACACATTACATAAAGACTTATAACATTTCGCTACCCATAAAATCTAACTAAAGAAGTAAGATTTTTTGTTGAAAATATGCGGTAGTGATAGGATTTCCTTAATCCGGGAATTATTACACTGAAGATTAGAAGGTATCGCCTACACAAAATATAAGATTAATCAAATAAAGTTTATCACGACTTTTGTCTAGGCGATCGCCCTTACCTGATTTTTCTCTCGCCTAATATCGCATCACCCAAACAAAAAGCGGCGTTTCTGATATATTGAAGTATGAAATTAAAAAATGGGGTATCTTAAAACTTTTACTCTCTGTGCCTCTGCGTCTGGAGCGTGAGATAAATTCATATCCTGATTCAGCAGTGCCCAAAAAGCAAGTATTTAAATATTTTCATGATTTGATGTTTTTAATTGAATGGCAAATAAGTAGATCGGTAAAATTAAATATTAGTCATGGAAAAATGCATATAGAGGTTTATTTATGCCTAACTACTTAGTATTTTTGTCAAAATCATGCAATTATCAAAAAATCAACGTTAGTTTCGATTTCCTTTGGTGCAAAATAAATTAATTGCCAATGAAAATTTATACTACTAAAGATACAATTGTAAAGTTGATAAACGCACCGATTACAGGGTAGGAAAGATGCTGGAATTATACCAATTTGAACTCTCTCATTACTCAGAGAAAGCACGCCTGCTCCTTGATTATAAAGGATTAGCGTACCGCAAAATTGAAATTACACCTGGAATTGGACAAGTCGATCTATTTCGGTTAACTGGTCAGCGACAAGTACCAGTGCTGAAAGATGGTAATAGATATATCTCCGATTCCACAGCGATCGCTAAGTATTTAGACTTAGAATATCCCGATCGCCCACTAATACCCAAAGATTCAAAGCAACGTGGTTTATGCTTAATGATGGAAGAATGGGCTGATGAGTCGATTGGTATCAAAAGTCGTAAAGCGTTATTTTCGGCAATTAGTCAAGACCAAAATTTCCGTAAGTCTTTATTACCGACTTCGACACCAGATGTATTCAAAACTCTGGTTCAAGGAGTACCAAACGATTTACTAAAAGTTTTGGGTGTTGGAGTAGGTTATACTCCTGATGTGGTACGTAGCGCTATCAACGACTTAAAGCAAGACTTAGAAGCACTTACCCTAATATTGGCAGAGAGTCCTTATTTAGTCGGCGACCAACCTACTTTAGCAGACTTTGCCGTGGCAGGATTGTCGATTTTGCTAAAGTTTCCCGATGGTCCCTATCTAGATTTACCAGTTAGCCTTAGAGGTAAAGGTGTCCCAGAATTAGCAAATAATCCCCTTTACGAACCATTCTTCACCTGGCGCGATCGCCTTTATAGTCAATATCGCATACCATTAATACCTACTACTACCACAGGTAGTGCCCCAACTTCAATTCAAATTGATTAAAAATGGGTAATGGGGAATGGGTAATCGTAATTAGCCATTCCCCATTAACATCCTGATATTTTTCTGTGAAACAAGCGATTGGAAATGTTGTATACAACTAAAATTAAATATAAGATTAAACACCAACAATCATGTGATTAATTAAATGAATTTGGGACAACCGTTAGGTTCAGTAATAGAAGGTTCTCTCACAGAAGGATTAGAAGTAAGATTACACCCGGATATTTCGGTTGAAGATATGCGTGTGGGTAAGTTTTTAGTCGTGCAAGGGATGCGATCGCGTTTTTTCTGTATGCTGACAGATGTAGCGCTGGGAACTGCTAACCAAAGAATTATCGCTAATCCTCCAAGTTGGGAAGATACTTTTTTAAGAGAAGTTTTAGGTGGAAGTGGTATTTATGGAACTATCAACCTCTCACCGATGTTGATGTTCACTCCCGAAAATAATGAAACTTATTCAGCCACAAATGGTAAATCTGTCAATCCCTTTGTACCATCGGCAACGGGTTTAGCATCTTTTCAACCGCAAACCAGCACCACGATGGAACTTTTACCAGTTAAAACTATTCCTAGCCACTTTAGCCAAGTTTACGAAGCGAGTGAAGACGATTTTCGCCGAGTATTTGGTTGGGAAGATGACCCCCAGAGAAAAAATTTCTCCATCGGTAAACCGCTGGATATGGATGTACCAGTTTGCATCGATTTAAATCGTTTTGTTGAACGCAGTAACGGTGTTTTTGGAAAATCTGGGACTGGAAAATCCTTTTTAACACGCTTACTTTTAGCTGGTGTAATTCGTAAAAGCGCAGCAGTTAATTTAATTTTTGATATGCATTCCGAGTATGGTTGGGAAGCTGTAGCGGAAGGTAAAAATGTTAATACTGTTAAAGGTTTAAAGCAGTTATTTCCCAGTAAAGTTGAAGTTTACACCCTTGATCCAGAATCTACAAAACGTCGGGGTGTGCGTGATGCACAAGAACTATATCTAAGTTACGACCAAATCGATGTCGAAGATATTAAGTTATGCAGTCGGGATTTAGGGCTGTCGGATGCAGCATTAGATAATGCGAATATTTTGTTCTCCGAATTCGGGAAATCTTGGATTGTCCAATTACTGAGCATGACGAACGAAGAAATCGAGATGTTCTGCGATGAAAAGCGCGGACATAAAGGTTCGATTATGGCTTTGCAACGCAAACTTTTGCGGATGGATAGTTTGAAGTATATACGAGCGGCTTGCCCGCAAAACTACATCGATAAGATTTTGCAATGTTTGGAAGCTGGGAAGAATGTTGTGATAGAATTTGGTTCCCAATCGAACATGCTTTCTTACATGTTGGTGACGAACATGATTACCAAACGCATTCACGAGAGGTATGTAAAAAAAGCTGACAAGTTCTTGCAAAGCAAAAATCCATGCGATCGCCCAACCCCATTAATGATTACCATTGAGGAAGCACACCGCTTTCTTGACCCCGCTATTGTCCAAAGTACCATCTTTGGCACGATCGCCCGCGAGTTGCGGAAATATTTCGTTACACTTCTGGTGGTCGATCAACGTCCTTCGGGCATAGATAATGAAGTTATGTCTCAAATTGGTACTCGCATCACTGCTTTGCTCAATGATGAGAAAGACATCGACGCGATTTTTACAGGTGTCTCTGGTGGTGGTGGTTTGCGATCGGTCTTAGCCAAGTTAGACTCAAAGCAACAAGCCTTAATTTTAGGACACGCCGTACCGATGCCTGTAGTAGTACGTACACGTCCTTACGATTCAACTTTCTATGCCGAAATTGGTGATACCGCTTGGGAAGAAAAGCCAGACGCAGAAGTCTTCGCAGCGGCTGAATTAGCTAAAGCCGATCTTGGGTTTTAAGTTGGTTGGAGCATTGGAGCGTAGGAGCGTAGGAGCGTGGATAGTGGATAATTGTTGGTTGTCAAGAAGTACTCCTAACTCCTAACTCCTATCCATTTCGTAATATTACAATTAATCAGTTCGGTTATCCGGCTAATTTCGGGCACCCGCGAGGGGGGTTTTAGCGTCACTATAGATAGTAAGGGCACAAAACAATTTACCGGAATTTTTTTTGGCAAATAAAGATATTTGCACTATAATGGAAAGATTTATCTGACCTACTTTACTATCTGGCTAATTTGTCGTACTATTAAATAAGTAGAACTCATACTGACTTCGGATTTTTCCTGTCGCTGTTAGCGAGTGAGGACGAAAAGAAATCAAGGGAAATAAAGAGCGCGTACTTCTAACGACTTAAAGATTTAGGGAGGATAGGGAAACCTATCTAAAGGGAGCGCCGTCTTGACAAAACCTGTACTAATATGATTGTCTTCGGTAGTTGATAATGTGGTGAGATCAAAACACAATCTTTCCCCATCCACCCTAGTAATAAAATATTCATTGTGTTTACGGACAAGAGGACCACGCACCAATGCCTACTGTTAACACCCAAACTGAAAACACTAACACCAAATTCACGGCTGATATGGTGCGAACCTATCTGCGCGAGATTGGTCGTGTACCACTGCTAACCCGTGACCAAGAAATCATTTTTGGGAAGCAGGTGCAACACATGATGAAGTTAGTGGAAGCCAAAGAGGCTTTAGAAAAGAAACTGCACCGTGAAATCAGCTTAGAAGAGTGGGCAAGCCACGTTGACCAGCCTTCGTCAGAGGTTACACAGCTTGTGCATCAAGGTAAGCGGGCAAAGCAAAAGATGATTGAAGCGAATTTGCGCTTAGTCGTCGCTATTGCCAAGAAGTACCAAAAGCGAAATATGGAGTTTCTGGATTTGATCCAAGAAGGAACTCTAGGACTAGAAAGAGGTGTAGAGAAGTTTGACCCGACACGGGGTTATAAGTTCTCAACCTACGCTTACTGGTGGATTCGTCAAGCGATTACGCGGGCGATCGCTCAACAAGGTCGGACAATTCGCTTACCGATCCACATCACCGAAAAGCTGAACAAAATCAAAAAAGTACAGCGCGAACTAGCTCAAAAATATGGGCGATCGCCAACACCGGCAGAAATTGCCAAAGAACTTGAGCTAGAACCCGCTCAAATTCGCGAATACCTGAATATGGCTCGTCAGCCAGTTTCTTTGGATGTACGAGTTGGCGACAATCAAGATACTGAGTTGCAAGAAATGCTCGAAGATGATGGACCATCACCTGAGTATTACATGACTCAAGAGTTCTTGCGCCAAGACTTGAACACTCTTCTGGCTGAACTTACCCCCCAACAGCGAGAAGTTTTAGCTTTGCGCTTTGGTTTAGAAGATGGGAACGAAATGTCTCTGGCGAAAGTTGGCGAACGCTTAAGTCTTAGCCGCGAGCGCGTCCGCCAATTAGAGCATCAAGCCCTTGCTCATCTGCGTCGTCGTCGCGCAAATGTTAAAGAGTACGTTGCTAGCTAGTTATAAGCTTATCGCTCTAGGCGACGCGCCTCCTGAACTCAGGGGGCGATTTTTTTTAGACTCGTTCCCAGCACGACGGTGGAAGAGAACGAGAGGGCGAAAATAAATATTATTTATCAAGATAAAAAGATATCAGGAATTTCCCCAAAACCTCACCCCAGAGAGTGAATTTAGTTAATAAAGTGAAAATCCCTTAAACAATAGACCCGTCCGAAGTATAAATGAGGCGCAAAAAAGTGGTAGAAGATAAAAAAGAGCATTTACCACTTCAAGTAAAAATGCTGAGGGGGTGACTAATTATATTGAAAAAGATCCATTACGGACAAAGCAGATATTGGGGATTAGTTATAACCAATATCAATCACTTTTAACCCAAGCGATCGCACACCATCAAGAAAAAGAATTGAGTGATGAATATTTATCGAACACCTGATCTGATTGGTAAAAATTTTTCAAATAGCATCCCAACTATTGCGACTGAGAAGCAATGTTGACAACGATATCATTTTCACCGTTTGTGGATTGGTTAGACTCAGAATTGGTAGTTTGGTTTTAGCAGTTAATGAAAGTAGATAAAATTGCGAGAGCATAGAATCGTGAATCTATATTTTAATGCTCTAAACTACAGTAATAATATCAAATACTGATTGCTACGTTGAAAAACAGCCCGCAAGGGTTGGTCTCAAAGCCTTGTGGATAGTGCCTTGCAAATTTTTGGACGGGTCTATTGACGGTAGGACTATGAACTAAACAATAAAACTAGCTTCTTCCCCTTGGGCTGCTTGCCAACTACGAGCATCATAATAGAGGTCTGCTAGGGTAATACTATATAAAGCTTCTTTAAGTTTTTGCTGTAGCCTCTGCCATAAAGTATATGTTACCCAATCTTCTGCTTGTGTTGTTTTGATATCAGAATGAGGTAATTGGCTAATGCTTTCACCGACAGCTTCTAAAATTTGTCCTATAGAGATTAGTTCTGGCGATCGCGCTAATTGATATCCACCAACGCTGCCGCGAATTGATTTTACCAAGCCTGCACGACGCATTTCTATAAGTAATTTTTCTAAATAAGGAGCGGGGATATCTTGACGGTTGGCGATCGCTCTGACAGATATAGGAGCGCACCCTGCCTGTAAACTCAAATCTAGCAAAGCTTTTACACTATAGTGTCCTTTGGTGGTTAGTTTCATTCAACAACGCCTTTGTAATTTATCAGTTGTTGGTTACTTAAGTTAGATTACAGCCACTAACCACTAACCACTGGCTATTGACACGCGGATCGGCTTTGCTTTTCATTCTGCGTCTCAATTATCGCCTTTGGTGCAAGTGAACAACTTTAAAAGCGATGATGCAAGGAAACTTCAATAAATATAGTGTAGCAGTGTTTCACAAACTATAGATATCTTCATAACAATCTTCTTTAAGATATATTGCCCTGAAAAATATTGGATAAATCGTAAAAATTCTGTCTATTCGTGTAATATACTTGGCTAGGCTGAGATAAAAAATAAATAATTCCCACTCACGATTTTGAGCGTGCGAGCTATTTGTCAGCTAAAATAAAATCGATTCAAAAAGTTCAACCATTCATTTTCGATCTAAGTTGATGGCTAAACAGAAAAAAATTGAACCCCTAGTCGGTGATGATCTGCTCCATAAAGTCAAAGAGCTAGAGAGTGTTAGCAAGGAAGACAAAGCTAAGAAGTGTGGCTACTACACCGTTACCAAAAACGGTATAGAGCGCGTCAATATGATGAAGTTCTTAAATGCCCTTATTGATGCTGAAGGCATTCAGTTGGACAGCGCTCCCAGTGCCAATGGGCGTGGTGGACGTAGTGCTAGTTATAGAATTAGCGTGCAGTCTAATGGCAACTTGCTGATAGGATCGGCGTACACAAAACAGATGGGTCTGAAAGCCGGAGATGAGTTTCTAATTACTTTAGGCAAAAAGCACATTCGTCTGCGACAGGTAGACGCAGACGAAAAAGAAGGTGCTGATGTACTCGAAGAAGCTACAGCTTAAAAAGTAGTCAATAATCAATAATCAATAGTCACGCATTCGATAGTCCATAGTCCATATTTTTTGACTGTTGACTGTTGGCTGTTGACTGTTGACTGTTGACTACTGACGAATAGCTAGACCAGTTTTTTGGATTACTGGTAAATAGTGGTGAATTGCTTTGCGTGTTACTGCTAAATTGCAGGTTAAAGCAATTTGCTCTTTTTGTAGTAAACCTAAAATGCGCTCCTGGTTGTCTGGTGCTACCACGGGTAGCTGTTGCAAACCTCGAACAGACATGCGGTCTAAAGCTTCAGATAAGGGTTCATCCCAGTAGGCATAAACAATTTCGGTGGTACAAATTTCCATGAGGGTTTGATTGGATATTTGCGCCGGCATTTCGCTTTGTGAATTTGGGTATTCCCAAACAGAAAGGGCGCGGTTAATATTTTCTAAAGAAAGGATACCCACTAATCGCTCTGCCTCATCAATCACTAAAGCACAAGATTGGCGATCGCGTGTCATTTCCAAAGCTGCCTCTAACACGTTCATGGTTGCCGGCAGCTTTTTCGGAGATGAAAGCATAGCATCTTCTACCAAAATTGAAGAGAGAATTTCTACTTTTTCATCTTTTAATCCCGCAAGACCGATTTGCTGTAATTTTGAGTTAGAGTTAAAACTTGGTTTCATCCGCTCCACCAGCCAAAAACTCAAACCCACCGCCGCCATCAACGGTAAAACAATCCGATAGTCTCGCGTTAATTCAAACAATAATAAAATTGATGTTAACGGCGCTCTGACGCTTGCAGCCAAAACCGCCGCCATTCCCACCATCGCGTAAGCTGGGGGAGCCGCCATTTGTGCGGCGATTCCTGGAATTAGCAAAGCCAAAATTTTGGCGTAAGCGCTTCCAAAAGAAGCACCTAAAAACATTGCTGGGGCAAACACCCCACCAACAAAACCACTACCAGCACTAATTGCTGTCATCACTAGCTTGACTATTAGCAACACAACCAAAAGTGAGAGCGAAAACTTTACATCTTGAAGCATCGCTTCCACAGTTCCATAACCGATACCCAAAATTTGCGGCAATTTTAAAGCTACAGTACCTACTATTGCACCGCCAATAATTGGATGAATTGGCTGGGGAATGCGTCCCAAAAATTCAAAACCGGGAACTTTACCCTCAAAACAGGCTTTTGCCAAACTAATTGACTGAGTATAAGTCAAAGAAACTAAACTTGCTCCTAAACCCAAGCCCAGATAAAGTGGTAATTCCAGCGGACTGATGACTTGATAAACAGGTAAGGCAAAAGCGGGTTGTGTTCCCAAACCAATTTGAGCAACCAACCCCGCTACCACCGCTGCTAACAGCACCACACTGACGGCAGAACTAGCGAAAGATGTCGCACCTAGCACCACCTCTAAAGCAAAAAATACACCAGCGATCGGCGCATTGAAGCCCGCAGCCAAACCAGCCGCAGCCCCAGCAGCCAAAAGCAAGCGCTGTCGCTCTTGAGAGACTTGCATCACTTGAGACATTAACATACCCAAATTTGCACCAACTTCCACACTCGGTCCTTCGGGTCCGAGGGAAGCACCACTTCCTAAAGAAATAGAAGCCGCTAACATCTTGGTTACTGGTCGTAATTGTCGCGTGATTTCTGTTCCTTGGGAGGCGATGAGAGTTGAAAGCCCAGGTCCAAAATCTTGAGTGCGCCAGCGCATCAAGCCGACAATTAAGCCGCCAAGAATCGGCACACAGGCTAAAGTCCAAGCACCCCAATGAGCGATCGCGCCCATGAAATTTTCTAGCATCAAGCGGTGAATTAGCTCAATCAAATAGTGAAACGTGACGACACCCATACCCGTGCCGCCACCAATTAGCACCGCTAAAAATAGCACAACAGTTTCTGGAGATGGTTGAAAACGATTAACCAAGCGAGTTAAGCGCAGGGAAAAAGTAGGAAAGGCAGGTTGTTCCGTTACCTTCCTAAGTTCAGCAGGAGGCAGGAGAGTCATTGACAAGCGGGGTAAATGTAAGAAAAAAATTAAATTTTTATGTGTTAATTCTTATTGTGAAGCATGATTTAGCATCTAGACAAGTAAAGAGTTTGTGTGTTAATTATTTAGCTTTTTTCCTTGCTTTACAAAGCTTTCGTAAAAACTTGCCACTTATTCATACTTTTATAGGGATAATGGTTAAATCGGAGAGAATTAATGGTCAATGGTGAGCGGTAGGGTGCGAGTAAGCGCAGACTCTATTCTCTTTATAGAAAATATAGTACCTCTAAGCTCACAGACGCACACCCACGCGAGCAACAACTGAAAGTCATACCTACCCAAATGTAGCTATACTCGTGTTGCAGCCAGAAGTTTCAAGCAGTTGCCGCTCGAAACTTCTAAAATTAAGTGATGCTTAATCAAAAAGAGGGGTAAAAGGTAAAGAAAAAAGGGGTGCATGAAAAGAGTATCTTCACTCACTTATCGAGTGATTTTAAATAACTCCATCTTTCCCCTTTAACCTTTTCCCCTCTTCCGGTAAGATAAGCATCCCGCTTGTAGTATAAATAATTGATATGTGATTTATGACTTGTGTCAAAGCACACTCAGTAATTTACGAACGTGTTGAGCGGATATTGAATATAGCTATTGTTATAGAGCGAGTGAGTGGACTAAGCGGACAAGGTAGATGAATACACACACCTTTGATAATCATTATGTTACTTGCCCAATTTGCCGGAGAAATGCAACGCCAAAGCCCATTAAAACGTGCATTGGCTTATTTACCTGTCCGTATTGCCAGGAACGCTTAGTAGTTTCTCAAAGCGGTCACTACGTCCGCGATCCGTTTATCTTGAGACAGATGATAATCTCATCATCGCTACGTCGTCAAAGCAGTCCTTTAGCTAGGATTATACGAGATTTTATCGTCCTCAAGCGTCCTTTGCTAGCTTTAGCTGTAGTAAGTGCTATTCTTTTAGGAATGATTGGTGTCACTCAGCAAAAGACCTCTGATTCCCAAACTCTTCCAGGAACAGAGAAGGTGGAGAATAAAGAATAGGGAATGGGGATGCTTGGACGCTTGACTCGCGATTATCATTGTGGTTCTGTTCTTCCTAGTCCCCAGTCCCTAGTCCCCAATTCAATATGTGTCTTTTGTAATCAGTGTGAAACCTTCGGTTTCGTCAATTCGCTTCACTGATTCTAAATGGAGATTTTTCAGAGCAGATGCATCGAGTAAAAAGTAGGGTTGCTCGTTGTATTGCCAATAATATTTTAGTTCAGCACCAGAAGCGGGAATAATGTTGCGATCGCTATAAAAATTCAATGACGGGCGATTATAGGGAAAAGATGTATAAATCTTTCTGACTGTAGGTTTTGCCCGCTGAATCATCACAGCGACTGGTTTAACAGGATAAGCTTCTTCTAATTCCCAAACCCAATAGTTTGATTTCATCAACAGCAGCAGCGAAATATAACTTCCCCAAAACAAAATCTTCAAAAATTGTCCGTCCCCTCGCTCTGCTAAAATAGCGGCTAGAGCCATAGTTACAGCTACAGCAGCAAAAATCATCTGTAAGTCAGATTTACCTGTTGTGCCCCAACTGTAGTAAATGCTGCCAGCAGAAGCTACTACAGCTAGTAATGAAAAACTAGCTACCCAAGCGCGGGGATAAGATGACTGTAAAGATGGATTTTCTGTCTCTGCCAGCAGCGCACCAAAAGCTAAAGCTAAACTGGGGTAAATCGGAAGGACGTACCAGGGTAGTTTGGTGCCCATCACCGAAATTGCTAGCAGGTAAACACCACTCCAGACCAGTACGAGTTTTGCCCAGCTAAGATTGCGATTTTCCCAAATTAAGCGTAACGCTTGCGGCAAAAACATCAGCCAGGGCCATGCGTACTTGAAAATTTCTAACAAATAGTACCAGGGTGGTCCAGAATGATTCTCAACATTTGTGCCAATGCGGTTGAGGGATTGACCCATAATACCAATGCGGGCGAAACTTTCACCATAATGTATCCACTGGGAACCAGACCAGAAAACGATGGGTATACTGCCAATGATGATGGCTATCCACATATACCAACTGCTGAGAAGTCGTGGAGTATCCCACAGAAGAAATATAAAGGCGATCGCTCCTAATAATATGCCTAACATACCTTTAGTTAGACAAATTAAGCCAAAACCGATGCCGATACCCAGACAGTAACGCAAATCGCGACGCGATCGCAATACACACAACATCATCACCATAAAAAAGCAGATTACCGCACCATCTAACATTGCCAAGCGTCCGTGACGCACTACCGGCAACATCGTTAGATAAATTAAAGCACTGTAAATCGCTGCCCAACGTTGGCGAAATATCTCTCTACCAATGCAATATAACAAAGGTACAGAAATAGCTGTTAACATTGCTCCTGGTAAGCGCGTCGTCCACTCATTCACACCCAATAGCGAATAAGTCCAGGCAATCAGCAAATGCATCAGCGGGGGCTTATTGTGATATGGTACACCTCCTAGCATCGGGTAAAGCCAGCGCATTGAACCAGCCGGCGCACGCCAAATTTCACGGGCAACTTGTGCCACAGTACCTTCATCCCAATCTCGCAGTGGCAATTCCCCAAGATTTATGCTAAAGAGTAACACCGCTGCCAACAACAGCACTATCACCCATCCCCAATCAATCCTTTTCTCAACCACGCGATATTGTTTTTCTAGGCGACTCCAAGTAAAGCTTCCTTCTTGCATAATCTAGGATAATAAGTATGAAAAGCACACTTCGATTACACTCCAGACGTTTTGGAGTCTCCAATGTTGCCAACACGTAACAATCACTGCCGCGTGAATAATTCCTAGATTTAAAATTAGCTCATATTTGGGCGATCGCGAATAATCTTTTTTAAGAATTTCTTCTCAGAATTATTTTTAAAATTATTTAACAAATATTTTCCGGAAAAAACTGATACCCATAATACAATACACAATATTCTACCGATCTTGGACAGTCTATCAATGAATATACCTGTTATTTTCGATTTGGCGTTAGGTTTAGTATTTACTTACTTGATTTTAAGTTTATTAGCCTCAGAAATTCAGGAATTGATTGCCACTGTGTTGCAATGGCGGGCTGAACACCTAAAAAAATCAGTTGAAATCTTTTTAGCTGGTGATGTTCAGGACTCAGAAGACGCTCATGTGATTGAACTAGCTAATAGTATTTACGATCATGCTTTAGTAAAAAATATTAACCAAGAAGCTAAAGGATTTCTTGTAACTTTACCGCGCAGACTTACTTGGGGAATCGGTTCATTATATCGTTCAATAAAAACAGCGCGACCAGGAGGTGATAAAGAAGAAACTATTTTTGGAGATAACAAACGTAGCGGTCCGTCTTATATTCCTTCAGACATATTTGCGACTACGTTAATGGAAACCCTGCAATTACCGACGCTGATTCAAACATTAACTCAATCCCGGCTGGAAAAATTTAAGAATGCGCGATTAGCGGAAATAGAACAAGTTTTAACCGAATTGAAAGAACAGACAAAAGATGATGAAACCTCTGCTTCATTTATCAATACTATGTTTCAGCAATATGCAGAAATTCAAGCCGACTTTGAACAAATAAGTTGGAATTTTCAAAATCAAAAAGCGGATTTAAATACTAGTGTTACTCGTTTGGGAGAAAGTCTGGATAGATATATAGAAGTTTTTCAGACAGATATGCCGAAACAGCATTTATTTGACAAAGCATTGCGAAGAGTAAAATTTATCAAAAAAGATATTTTTGAAGATATCGAACAGGCTATCTTGTCAGGAGGTTTACGACCTAATCTGAATGAAGTTGTCGAATCTGTTAGGAGAGACAGCGCTGTTTATAACGAAATTAAACAATCTATACAAGATAAAGAAAGCGCAACAAATCAAGGATTTATAAATATAGCTCAAAGTATAGATTTAATTGACAAACTCCCGAAATCTGTTGTAGAAAATATTACTGTTTTAGGAAAACGTGCCCAATCCAGAATTCAAAGTACAGAAGAAGGTATTCATACATTACAAAAAGAAATTGAACGCACGTTTGATAGTTCAATGGAACGAGCTTCGGGTGTTTACAAGCGCAATGCCAAAGGTGTAGCAATTATGCTCGGCTTGAGTCTTGCTATCATCGCTAATGCGGATGCATTTCACATGATTAGTAGATTATCAAAAGATTCCGCTTTGCGAGAAACAATTACTAATAATGCTGGGGAAATATTACTAAAAAATCAAAATAATCAGGCGATTGGAAGTTTAAATTCTCAGGGAGGACAAGATAATACTTTATATGAGTTGACAAAACAAGCTGATGGTGCATTAGACAATGTTGCTTTACCCATTGGTTGGTCTGATGTTAACTTAAATCAACAAATTGCTTGGACACCTAATAAAAATGAAAGTTTCCCTTTCTTGAAAATTTTAACTATGCTTCCAGGTTGGATTTTCAGTGGTATTGCGATTGCGATGGGTGCCCCTTTTTGGTTCGATTTACTTGGTAAATTTGTGAATGTGCGTAATACGGGGAGACGACCTGCATCTTATTCTAGAAGTCAAGTTGATAATGATGAAAATGTGGGAGGGTGAGAAAAAGTTAGGAGGCAGGAGGCAGGAGTTAGGAGGCAGGAGTCAGGAGTTAGGAGGCAGGAGTCAGGAGTGATGATGACCCGATATGGAGTCAGTCCTTGAAAAATAGAAGGTTGAAAATGCTCCACGTTATACTGATATTTATCTACATATACACACATAATTCTCCTAAATTCTGACTCCTGACTCCTGAATTATTCGTTAAAAAATAAATATTATTTGCAGTTGCCAATTTTGATTATGCCGAATAATCTCAATTTTGCGAATAAATTCTCGCAGGTAAAATCGTCGCTCGGCTTCTGATAAGTCTAACCAAAATTGGGGAATTGAAACAGCTTGAGCAACAGAACGCAAGTTCACTGGTGGGAGTGTTGCTAACTTTGCTTGGAGTGCAGAAATTTCTGTGCGGAGTTTGTATGCTCTTAGTTTTGCGGTTTCTGCATCTAAAATTCCGCTTTCTACTAAAGTGGGTAGCTGTTGGAGTATTTGTTGTTGGCGATCGCTCTTTTCCCCTAAACTATTTTTAACTGCATCTAATTGAGGAAAATTCATCATCGCTACTGCATTGGGTAAGTCACAACAAACCGCTTCAATTGTCTTTTCTAAAATTTGTGCGTAGG
>JBPCQW010000316.1:0-8369 GCA_050997715.1 Hassallia sp. | reverse complement strand
AAAGTGCTGGTGCTGGAACGTTATCTAATTCCTGGTGGTAGTGCTGGTTACTTTGAAAGGCAAGGCTATAAATTTGATGTTGGGGCATCGATGATTTTTGGGTTTGGCGATCGCGGCACCACCAACTTATTAAAACGCGCTCTTGAAACTGTAAATGTCAGCTTAGAGACAATTCCCGACTTAGTGCAGATTCATTATCATCTGCCCAATAACTTCGACCTAAAAGTGGATCGAGTTTATGATAAATTTTTGCAAAACCTGACTGCAAAATTTCCTCATGAAAAAGAAGGGATTCGTCGTTTTTATGACGAATGTTGGAAAGTCTTCAATTGCCTCAATCGCATGGATTTGCTGTCTCTGGAAGAACCTCGGTATTTATTGCGGTCATTTTTGCAGCACCCATTAGCGTGTCTCGGTTTGGCTAAATATCTGCCCCAAAATGCCGGAGATTTAGCGCGACGCTATATTAAAGACCCGGAATTATTGAAATTTATCGATATTGAGTGCTATTGCTGGTCGGTGGTTCCAGCGGACATGACACCGATGATTAATGCGGGAATGGTGTTCTCCGACAGGCATTATGGAGGAGTTAACTACCCTAAAGGTGGGGTGGGACAAATTGCCCAAAAACTAGTTGAGGGTCTAGAAAAAGCTGGGGGTGAGATTCACTATCAAGCGAGAGTGACAAAAATCATTCAAGAAAATCAACGAGCCGTAGGCGTGCAACTGGCTAACGGTAAAGTATACTTGGCAAAACGTATAGTTTCTAATGCTACACGCTGGGATACGTTTGAAAATTTACTCCCAGCAGAAGAAATACCATTTAGTGAAAAAAAGTGGCAACAACGCTATAAAAAATCACCCAGTTTTCTCAGTTTGCACATGGGGGTAAAAAATTCGGTGTTGCCCAAGGGGACAGAATGCCATCACATTTTGCTGGAAGACTGGGAAAAAATGGCTTCTGCGGAAGGAACAATTTTTGTTTCGATTCCCACTCTGCTTGACCCCGATTTAGCACCGACAGGCTATGATATAATCCACGCTTTTACGCCGCACTGGATTGCAGATTGGCAGAAGTTGTCTGCGAGTGAGTACGAGGCGAAGAAGGAAGAAGCCGCGTGGCGAATTATTGAGCGCTTGGAGAAGATTTTTCCCGGTTTAGATGCGGGATTGGATTATTTAGAGGTAGGAACACCGCGATCGCATCGCCGCTTTTTAGGTCGTGTTGATGGCACTTATGGACCAATACCCCGGCGCAAGTTGCGGGGTTTATTGGGGATGCCATTTAATCGTACAGATATTCCTGGACTTTATTGTGTGGGGGATAGTAGTTTTCCGGGTCAGGGTTTGAATGCGGTGGCGTTTTCGGGGTTTGCCTGCGCTCATCGCATTGCTGTAGATTTAGGAATGTAGTAAGCGCTTCAGCGCTTAAATCTTAAGCATGTGGATGATGCAGCTTTTCGAGTTGGGATTCGGCTATATCAACTGACTGATTATCTTGGTTTGGAATGGGTTTGATTTTACTTAGCTTGTCAACTGCTGGCAAATCTCCCTGGGCTTCGTCGTAAAGAGCAAACCAGGGCAACTTATACTCAGCGTAGACTTGAGCGGTAATTGGTGTTGGCGGAGGTTCGAGGTTTGTCAATTCGCGATACTGGTGGCTATTAACAATATGCACGAAAACAGAGCCGTAGTTTTCAGTATCCCACATGTCAAGACCGTAAGAATCGGGATAGATTTTTTGTTGGATTTTACCTCCCGCACCCAAACCCATTTCCATCGGGGCGCCTGCTGGTGCATCGATCTCGAAACTACTGAAGCCGCGTGTTTGTAACAGTTGGTCGGGAAATCTTCCTGGTTTGGGTTCGTAAACCAAAATCTGGATTCCACCAAATTCCTCTGTACCAGTAACTTGCGCCTCAACAGTGTAACCTTGTCCCAAGGGCATGGCGACAAACTGACGAATAAAGTTATCACCTGCATTTATGCCGTCTAGCCAGGGTTGGTCTGGACAGACGATATAGTTTTGGGGGTCGGTGTGGAGTGTTTCATCCAAAGCTTCGCCGGAAATTGCGTTGATTTTACCAATAGCAATTTTGACTGCGTTTGGCTTGAAACTCGCACCGTCAAATCCCAGCCACAATGCTTCTCGTTGATACATGGGAATGAAATAACCGCCCTGTTCGCGCCATTTTGGGGGGAGACGATCCAGATAATCGGCGACACGCTGAATCGGAAAAGCACCCAGCCCAGGAGGAAGAGGGTAGATACCATCATTAGGTATTCGCAGAGTGCGTTGGAAAGACACGGAGAATCTTTCGCCGATGTGAATGCGATCGCCTGACAAGGTGACTTTTAGCATGGTACTTCCCCCTCCAAATTGGCATTAGTCGGTTAAATAGGCATAGAACAAGCTACACGTTTTTACGCATTTGCTGAATGTGGGTTGGACAGAAATTTGCTTGAGAAGTCCAGCGATCGCTGTTTATCCAGCAGTCTTGGGCAGAGGGTACATCTGACCTATAAACTGTTTGTCCGCTGCCGAGGGATACCTATTCCAGCCAATTTCAAAGCCGCCGGTTGTTAACTCCTTGGGAACCGCGTAGTGCATGATTGACTGTGGGTCGTAGTGAGAGAATTGAGTCATGTCCTTACTATACAGTTGGAATATATTGCTATCTACGCTCTCTTTACTCCAATTGTTGGGCGCACCCATATAGTAGCGGTAAACAGCATCCCGATTCCAAGGAATTCCGGCTTGTGGATGTTGATGTTCGTGGATGCAACCAAGAGCATGACCAAACTCATGCATTACAACTCTTAAGTACTCGTTATTGTCGGTATCCGGTTTCAGCCATCCATAGTTCATTGTGGGCTGATTCTTAGGAATGTTTAAGGCATCAGTACCAAGATAAGACCAAGAACCGGCACCGAGTTTGCAGGAGATGCGAATCTCTGCATCAGGATCGTTGCCAAACTGAAACTTGATGTTAGCAAATTGACTCCACTGCTGTGCTACCTGAGCAATTTTCTGCTGAACTACGGGATCGCCGTCTAAAAAGCGCACGCGCAATGTCCGACCTGGTTTCCACTTTTTGTCGGCGATAAGTGCCATTCGCGACGACTCAACGGTGTCGCCAAATTTTTCGATAAAATTCAAGCCAGTTTTTGCGTTCTGTGGATTTTCTTCAATCGCTATTCGTTGCGCTTCTTCAGACATGTCTGGTAATATCTGAATACAGATTTTGATTTCTTCTAGGTTGTTTTGAGTCATGAAAGCTCTCTTTTTATTAATGTGAGTTGGATGAAGTTATAAGACAGTATTCGTTAGGAACCGGGATTTAGAAAATCTTCTGGCTTAACTTGATAACCGCCATATTCATTTATGTATCGCAGAATAGAAGTGCCAAATTCATCATGAGACACTTGGTTTTTGAGCAGAAGGTCTGCTAACCCATAAGGACCGCGTAGGTGTGCCCCAGCGAGAATGCCAGAAAGGGTGATTGTTATTGTTTTTGACACTCCATTATCATTAAATGTTTTTTGCTGACCGAGGTATTCGTTTATGGACTTTCCTTGACCTTTTAGCGTATCGTTGATACGCTTCCAGTTCAGGGCAAAAGCCTCACGAATTGCAAATTCTTGGACATCAGGAGAATTTTGGAATTTTGCTTTGCTATCAATACCTTTCTTTCCTGTCCATGTACCCCGCCAGTAATTTTTGTCAACACCAGGTTGTCCATAGAAAACATCGGCTTTGTAGTAACCAAGGTCAATCAGCAGGGCTTCTCCAAATTGGTACTTGCCGATAAAACCGAGTGAGTTTTCAACTTTGTATTGATTTGGATTTCCTGATGGTAATCCTGATTCAAAGGCTCCTAGAGCTTCGAGCATATCTCGAAAATTTCCCTTGCTTGTACCAGGATTACCAGGCTGATTTTGTCCAGGAATAACAAGTACCATTCCAACTTTAATTTGACTGGGATCATTTCCAATTATCCCGCGATTAGCTTCGTAAATTAGATGCCATAAATTACCATCTTGGTAAACTTTTTGGGCGATCAGAAATAGGGTGTCACCAGATTGTACGGTATATGTTTGACTTACTTGTTGCGTGGTAGACATGATTTTTTCCTGTAAAAGTTGAGTTTTTGCTCAAGTTCAGTTAATCACTTTATATATTGGTAATTGGTAATATAAAAAACTATAATTTCTTATTTATTACCCAACTTCCAGATAATATAAGTGCAAGTAACCAACCTGATATTATTACTAGATTCAACAGCGAGCATCGCGTTTTCGTAAAAACTTGCAACTCTGTAGAGACGGACTTATTTTGTAAGTGTATCTACTTACGGCACACAAAGGTTAGAGTGTACCAAAAACCTCTATTAAGTAATAGTTACAGTTGCGTTCCTTGTGGTGCAAATTATCAGCACAAGCTTACATCATGCGGGTGAGCCGAAATCTTGTGTCCAATAGTTGTTAGAGTAACCAACACCAAGCTCCCGATAATTGGGATTAAGAATGTTTCGGCGATGTCCATCATTGGGAGGAACCTCGTTGATCCAAACGGACACTGCTAGCTCTGGTGTGTTTTGTCCGGCTGCAACGTTCTCGGCAATTTCTGACCATTTATAGCCGGCATGTGAGATGCGATCGCCTAATGATAACTCCCCTGGGAGTTGGTGACTTATAGACTTACTCCGTGCCATGTTCTCGCTGTGAGTTTGTGCAGCCGCAGTCAATTGCGGATTTAATCTTAGTGGTGGCAAACCAGCTTTACTACGGTGTATATTCGTGAGTTCTAACACCCTGTTGACGATATTATTATTCGATGGCTGAGGGGCAGATATCCCAGGAATGGTAAGTACCATCCCTACTTTTAGCTGGGTTGGGTCAGGTCCAATTAAGGCTTTATTCGCTTCGTAAATTCTTCTCCATGAGGCTTCACTACCATCACCGTAAAATTGCTGGGCAATTGATGATAAAAAGTCACCCTGTTTGACGGTATAAGTTTGACCTGCCATAATTTTCTGCTTTTTGTTGTTCAGAATGACTTTTTTACCTTCTAACTACTAATGGGTGTTAGTCAAATCGATTTATGCACTTTTGGAATGAAAGATAATTCAGAAGTCAGAATTTGTTGGTAGTCTTTTATCGTAAATGCGCTAAACCAAGCCGTTTCCGTTGCTTTCCAAGAGCGCAAAAACAAAGATGAGTGTAAGTCCTGCTAAATAGATAGACCAGCAAATTAGAGATTTTGGCGATACTCCTAAGGAGTCGCTCTGCGATCGCCCGACAAATCTATCTCAGGTCAGATGTAATTTAAGTTTGTTGGGTTTTGCTCTGCCTGGAATTGACTTGGGTAATTATTAATGACAACCTAAATAATAGGTACTGCATAAGCTAAATATGCAGGCATCTATTTATTGCATAGAAAGATACATAAAAGTTATCGTACACCAGGAGAACCAGCATCTATGAGTGCGACATCAAGATACTGGCACATTTGCCGAATTAGTCTTAAGAGTCAAAGGGGAGGATATGAATACAGTTTAGTTCCGATTGCCGAAGAATTTTGTCAGCAAAAAGTTCCTAGTTCCCAAGCTAGAGAGATGCAAGCTTTTCTGTTGTCCAATTACAGCTTAAACTCGGCAAAAGTTGATGTTGCAACTCGTGCAAAAGCTGGATTTTGTTTGCGGTGCTATGTTAGCGAGCCGATTCTCAAAGCTTGTCAAAAGATAGATAGTTTGTTTAGTGGTGATAAGTCGTTTACGTACAAGGATTTACTACCATTTGTACTGAATGATGATGGAAAAACGCCGATTATCTTAGATAGCGATCGCAAAACTCAACTTCTGGTGGATGCAAACGGTGAAGCGAAAATATCAACTTTTAAATTTTTTACGGTTGAGGTTTTGCGAACATATAACGCTGATGCCTCTAGCATGAGCTTAGATAATTGGGTATACTTGCAAACTAAGCAAAATTCTGAAGTTAAAGATTTTTTATCAGAGTTTGGTTTTCAGAATCTCAGTGACTGGGCTTTGATGAATCGAACTAGACCGAAACAGATTGAAAGGTTATCTGTACGCGATCGCCATTTAGTCGAAGTCTTTCATGCAGTTTATCGTCGAGACAGACAAAATCACCGCCAAGTCGGTGCAAAAAGATGTCCTGACCCTAACACCGACCAACTGCAAGAAATGTTAAAAAGCTTGCAGCAACGAGGTGTCATAATTAACACCCCGATTGAGTTGACAAAAGAACTAAAACATGTAGCAACCCAACTTCGACAATATGACATCTGGAGTTACCGAGAACCTCTGGAAATTCAAGACCTGGATACAGGAAATTATACAACCAGAGCGGATTTACCCAATGATTCCCAAGATGAATTAGATGTGGAACAACGGGAAATTATAGAGTTTTTGCATGAGCAACTCAAATTAGCATTAGTTGAGGCAATAAAACAACAAATTAGCGATCGCTTAAGCGAGTTGCAAAAAAGCCCAAAATATGCAGCTTTTGCCGATCAATTCATTCCTGGATTGCAACTTTATTACTGTCAGCAGATGCCTTTGAAAGATGTTGGTGTTAAATTGGGTATGTCAAGTTGGGATCAAACTAGACGGATATTAAATCCCGGAGAATTACTTTCCAAAGTACGTACTCGGACAGTACAACAAGTTATAGAAAAAATTTTATCAGAGGCTCATTCAAAAGGTCTAACTGAAATTCCCCCAAAAATAGAATATCTCAAAACTGTGGTTGAGCAAATTGAAGCTTTTGCTGATGCAGAAATTTTTCAAGAAGCGGCAGAAGAAATTAGACGAGGAAAAAGCCGGAGTCTGGATAGCTTATATGCACGGGAACTTCGCCAAAATATAAATAATCAAAAATCTGCATGAGTACTAAATATATGCTTAATTCTACTGATATAAGATTGTTGTTACCCGAATCGATTTGGTTAGAATCAGAACATTTTGAAGAAGCGAAAAAAATTAGCGATGGTCAAAGAGCCACTGGGAGCGATCGCATTAATCATGAAGCTGCTAAATGGCAAATTTATCTGAATGCACTAGCACTACTTGGCTTTGAAGAATGGCTGAGTACACGCATCACCCAGCAACCAATCAAGCGTGATTCAAATATCAGCTATCTCAAAGTTGGTGAATTTAAACTTTGTCTAGTTGCTACAGAAAATATACTTGACGAAGAGGTAAGATTAGCAGTAGATTTCATTGAAAGACCAGAAAAAGCGGCTCATTTCTATGTATTACTTGAGGTATTAGAAGAGCAAGAAGAAGTGATAATTAGAGGCTTTTTGCGTTACGATGAACTAGTTAATTGTACTATCAAATTACAACCAAAAGATGGTTTTTATCGCCTACCGTTAGCGGAATTTAATCCAGAACCAAATCACCTATTATTTTACTCGCGTTTTTTAGAACCCACAGCTATTGCTTTACCTGTAGCCACAGCAACAAAAGCAGAAGAAAATTTAGTTGTCTATATACAAGAAACTACAACTAAATTAAGCCAATGGTTACAAGGTGTAATTGATGAAAGTTGGCAAGCTATTGATACACTTATTAGCCCACAAGTTAATTTAGCTTTCAGCACTAGGAGTGTTGAAGTAGCGACAAAGCGAGGCAAATTGATTGACTTAGGGATACAACTGAGTCATCAAACTGTAGCACTACTAGTGAATATTACCGAAGAAGCTGAAGATAAAATATCTATTTCCATACAATTGCATCCAACGGGTAAAGAAAAATATTTGCCACAAAATATCAAACTTACCTTGTTATCTAAAGTAGGCAATATTCTTCAGCAAGTCGAAGCTAGAGGTCAAGATAATTACATTCAACTTAAGCTTTTTAAAGGTGAAAGAGGTAAACGCTTTAGCATTGAAGTTAGTTTGGACGAGCTTAGTGTTAGAGAAAATTTTGAACTGTAATCTCATGTCCTGATAATTAACATTAATAAAAATATCGCAACCTTGGTAGAAACGTTCGGTCCGGAACGTCTTTACAATATATCTGATTTAGCGGACATGATATTACCCATTCCCCATTCCCCAATCTATTTATTAGGGGTGTAAATTTGCACAATTGGTGCTGGTGCAAGTTCTGACAAGTTGACCGATTTTAACAATTTAGTCCAATCTTCAATAAAGGCGCGAACGCTTGGATTATTGCGACGTAATTCTCCTAAGTTAGTTATCGCATCATACCAAATATTATTAGCGATATAAACTTTGTACTTCTGTGATTTGGCGTTATTTAATTGCTGTTGAAGTTCTGGGGTTAGTGTCACTCGTCGCACCCATGCATCAACAAAATACACAGAACTCTTTTGAT
>JBPCQW010000244.1:0-9502 GCA_050997715.1 Hassallia sp. | reverse complement strand
CTCATCAACTGTATCTCTAACTGCATTTACTACACCGATTACAGATGGCTTGACCTCTTCAACTGTATCTTTAAGTGCATTGCCTACATCGCTTACACTCTCGTTAACAGCCTCAGCTACACTTTTGGCTGCGATCGCTACACTTTCTATAGTGCTGATAGCGCGGTTAATACGTTCAGCTGTACCCTTCCCGACCAATGCACCAGCTGCGACACCGACTACACAACCAAAAACTCCTCCAACTTTGCGACCGACTAAACCACCAATTGCGGCTCCAACTAACCCACCACCTATACCTGTACCTCCTCGATTATCTGCGTGTTGCTTTATAATGCGGTCAGGGTTTTGGTCATGCATATTAACAGGCTGCTTGCGATCGCTCATACTAACGGTATTAATAACGACATTTGACATTCCTGCCAATTTGGTTGTAGACAAAGAAAAGAAATCACAAAGGTGGGAATTGCCCACCGTTGGCTTTACTCTTGGTTTTCCACTGGGACTAAAATGTAAGCCGTTTGATTATTAGGTACGTTAACACCCTGACTTTCAGATGGCTTGGCATCTTCAACGGGACTCGTTTTGACATCCACCGTACCTTTGACAGTATCTTTAACACCTTCAGCAGCACCCTTAACGGCTCCCACTGTATTGCTTACAGTGTTGTTAACACCTTCAGCAGCACCTTTAACGGCTCCCACTGCATTGCTTACAGTGTCGTTAACACCTTCAGCTGTATCGTTAACAGCATCTCCCACATCTTTTACCGTGTCGTTAACGCCTACAGCTATTGTATTGATTGCCTCACCGACATTTTTGACAGTTTGGTTAAAATTTTCGGTTGCACCCCTGACAGCGTTCCCGACATTTTTGACATTTTGGTTAACTTTTTCGGCTGTACCCTTAATAGCTAAGGCTCCGGCGATCGCACCTAGAGTAGCACCAATGAGTGTGCCTAGCGCTATTTTATTGAAAGCCTCATTTGTTTTTTTCTCTACTTCATAACTATCAGCTTGAACTGTAGCAGGATCAATATTTTCTTCAGACCGATCCAAAAGCTGCTGGTTTCCATTGTTCATAATCGTTTCCTCTTAGGCAAAACTCAATTAATTTTTATTTAGCTAGCTACACGACAATCATGTTAAAAATTCACCTTTGTTGTTTGATTTGACAAAGTTGAATTGGTGAAAACTCTCATTTTCAAGAGTTTTCTATGTTTGCAGGTAGTCCTAAAGATGCAAGGAAAAAACTGTGGTTTATCCTGACATTTCTAAGACTACCTTTATTTATGGCGTTGCATATTTCCGGGATGATTTTGCCATGTACAAGGGTAAATGTAACGTATTGTAGAGACGTACCGACGGAACGTCTCTACGATTCATCCCATAGCTATGCAACGCTTGATTTATTGTCTAAGTTTGATTTCTGACTTTGTGAATGTCAATTGTCTATTTGTATTCATCAAAGCGAGCAATTTCTTCCTCAAGTGACTCGTCTTCAGAACTTCTTAAGACTCCCCCATCTGATGGCAGGATTAGCTCAACTCCAGGTCGTGTCTGCTCTTGGGCAGAAACGTAGATCATTGGTGTACGATCTGTCTCTACTTGCTCGTTGTTGCCTGTGTATATGCGCTGTTGATATTCATAGCCCTGATTTCCTGATGGCTTGGTGGCATCAAAAGCAGCATCTTTTGCGCTGTCCGCTGCACCTTGTACAGCTTGGTTAACACCCTGTGCTGTATCCTTGACTGCTTCTGCTGTTCCTTGAGCTGCGCCTTGTACAGCTTGGCTAACGCCTTGTGCTGTATCCTTAACTAGCTCTGTTGTTCCTTTGGCTACATCTTGTACTGCATCCACTGTACCCGCTACCACTTGCTTGGTTCCCTCAACGACACCCATAGCTGTGTCTACTGCACCGCCTACAATAGCTTCGGTTGCACCGTCAGCAATACTTTTAACTGCTTCGCCTACGCCTTTTCCTGTTTGGCTAAGACCTTGACCTATGGTCTTTGCGGCTTCTCCTATACCTTTTGCAGCAATATTAAAACCCAAACCGATTCTTTTACCAGCCAAAGCACCAGCTAATGAACCCAATGTACCACCAATGAGTCCACCGAGCAATGCTCTGGTTAATGCCGGATTCATGCCTTTATTTTGTTTTTGAGCATCAACTTCAGACTTAGTTGAAGAAGCATTTGCTTGTGTATTTATCCCAGCATTTATATTTGCGGAACCACCAGAAGGTTGATTGCCGATTGCGCGGTTAGCATCTTGAGTTCCATAGTTTGCGGAACCAGAATAAGGTTGACCGGTTGCGGGGTTAGTATCTTGAGTTCCGTAGTTTACTGAACCAGAATAAGGTTGACCGGTTGCGGGGTTAATATCTTGAGTTCCATAGTTTGCGGAACCAGAATAAGGTTGATTGCCGATTACGCGATTAGCATTTTCATCTTGCTGATTTAAATCCCGTGTGTCCTGAACCATAATAATGAACTCCTTAAGTAAAAGGTTTACTGCCGATATCTAAATTGTTTATCCAGCGCTAGTTTAACAATTAAACTTAACGATTTAACCGATCTAAAGGCAGACATGCCAAATTACAAAGTCTGTCTGAAGTCGCAATTACACAACGTATTAAGCTATGTAAAAAATTATGAGAAATTAATTTATGTTTTGTACATAAATAGTTTACAAGTAACTCCAATTACCAAGTATCTTTTTAGCTCAGTAATAATAAGTGTTCGGCTATACATAAATTTGCCATAAATTAAAGCAGTTGTTATCAATATTTAACGAACAAGTGAATATACTTAAGTAGATTTTTTTTCACCGCTGCTGGAAATATTTTCATTATGTTTTGCTAACAACTGAAGATATTTTTCGTTGGTTTTGGCTTGTATCCATTTTTCTTTAAATATGGCTGCTGACTCGGCTTTCACCGGGTCTACTTCATTAGGTAAGATATCTTTTCGCGCTTGCAGTTGTGCTTCTGGTGAAGTTTCTTTTTGCGGGTTGGTTTTGTATTTTCTGCCACTTTTGTGATTAGCATAGCGACGCGATCGCGTATAACCCATTTGAATAAACTTCCGTGCCATATCTGCACCGACAAAATCATCTTGTTCGAGATAAGCAAGAAACATTTCGTAGATTTTTTCACTCGACTCTCTCGCAATATCCGGAGTCTTAAATCTCCAATAAGGAAGAATTTCTGATTTGTAGGGTTCTACCAAAAGTACACCCTGTTCCCCTTTGCCAACGCGATACAGTTCCGGATGTTGGCGAAAGTCGATATTCTTAAAGTCTAAAGAATAATCAAATTGCATCATAGCTTTTTATGATGAATAATAAACTTGAAGAAACGAGCTTTGCTTCTATCTTAGGTAAGTAATTGAGTCATACCATGCTATCTAGCACTACTTCCAGTCCTACCCTTGTTGCCGGAAATCTGCGTCGCGTGCATCATATTGCCTTAAATGTGCATGATATGCAAGCTTCCCGCCACTTTTACAGCACAATCCTGGGTTTGCATGAACTCACAGGTGAAGAAGTTCCGAAAACTTTAGTTGAGTTGGTAGCACAAGGTAAAGTTGCCAACTTCGTTACTCCAGATGGGACAATCCTCGATTTATTTTGGGAACCGGAATTATCACCACCCAATCCAAATCCAGAAAAGACGTTTACTAGAGCATATCATTTGGCGTTTGATATCGAGCCGCAATTATTTGAGCGAGCAGTGGCAGTACTAAGAGAAAATAAAATAGCGATCGCACACGGTCCTGTCACCCGTCCCACAGGTAGAGGTGTGTATTTTTACGACCCTGATGGCTTTATGATTGAAATTCGTTGCGATCCGGATGATGTAAATGTTTAGGAGTTAGGAGTTCGGAGTTAAGAATAATTAATTTGTGACAACCAAGAACTAACAACCAAGAACCAACAATTAACAACCAACAAACAACAAACATGCAAATATTTGAAGTCATCGAAGAAGCATTAATCACAAGCCCACCAATTCCACACGATCCATATAAGGAGTCATTGAAAAATTGGGCAACGTATTGCCTGCGAGACAGAGGATTCAAAGTAGTATATGCTCAAAATGCCGACTTTGCTATTGAACCTAAAGGCAAGGAAAAGCTTTATTTTAAAGTCACAACTAATGCGGCTGATGTGGATGATTTTTGTAATTGGATAGTTTGGGATAGCTCAAAAAAAAGCGCCAGCATCATTCCTCTTTCTACATCAAAATAGAATTATTGCCAAAATATATCAGGTCTAAAGACACGCTCGCTTTACGCTTACCGGAAAACTTGTAAACTTATGGCGAAAGTTGCAAATATGCTGTTTGATGAATTAGTGAAGGCGATCGCAAAGGAAACTAAGTAGAGTGAAACTAATATCCGATCCACCGATTCCAGTGAAAATCCAAAAGATGAAGGAACGAGTGCGATGGAATCATTCGAGTATTGTCTCACGCTTAATTGACCAAACCAGCATGATTTTGGATGACGGTAGAGACGATCGCCCAGATTTTTCTTTTATGGTTATGGGTGATACTGGCACAAAGTCCCATTATGGTGAACATCCTCAACGCAAAGTTGCGGAATTAATGCTGCCTCACCGTGACTCTTGCCGTTTTGTGTTGCATACGGGGGATGTAATTTATGTGGTCGGTTCCCATGAGTATTATCCCACAAACTTTATTGAGCCTTACCGCGAGTTTTTGGAGGGTGGGGAGAATCCTAAAAGCATTCGTTACGATCGCATGGTCTTTAATCTACCAATATTACCGGTGCTGGGCAATCACGATTACTACGATGTACCGTTGATGTATCGCTGGCTGACGGGAACAACGCAACCCCTACGTCGGATGTTCCGTTATAAAGATATAGAGATAGGCTGGCATGGTTCGTATCAAGGCAATGCTTATGCAAAAGCATTTCTTGATTATTTGAAGGCGATCGCTTCTCCGAAAGAGTTAGAGCGTCATCTAGATAGTCATTATACTGCCAAAAGTGACACGGGGCGCTGTTTGCGTTATCAACCCGGACACTTTACCCGCTTACCCAACCGCTATTATACGTTTCGTTACGGCGGTATTGACTTTTTCGCTCTCGACTCGAATACTTTTAATGAACCATTACCGCTGCCGGCAACCAAAGAAGGGGAAATTAATCGGCGCGAATTAGAAAAACGTCGGGGGGAAATAGACCAAGAAGAATTAGAGATTTTGGGATTATGCGATTCTCTCCACCCAGATAACCCCAAAGAAGCCGAACAACTCGATGAACTCAGTGCCAAATTAGACCAAATCAACGAAATCAAAGTTGACATCGAGAAACAACTTGCATCTCACAACCCGTCTGCAATCGACTTTGAACAACTCGAATGGTTGAAACAAAGATTAATTGAATCTTGGCATACTTCAGACGTGCGCGGACGTATAATTTACTTTCACCATCCCCCCTACGTCACTGAAAGCAATAAATGGCATCAAGCGCAAACATTAGCAGTTCGTCGTCGCTTGCGTGCTTGTTTTGATGCAGTTGCCCTTCAGGTTGGTTCCCTAACTCAAGGACGTTCGATAGTCGATTTAATCTTAAACGGTCACGCACACTGCTTAGAATATCTCCGCACCGCTGATACTGGATACGCAGACTCGCACATCAACTGTATCATTAGTGGTGGTAGCGGTCATTTTCCCCGTCGTCAACGCAAAGAGGGAACAGAATTGATGGAAACTTTTGAGGAAATTGACGGCAGTTACAACCGTAAAATTGCGGATTCATTGCTTTATGTTGGTCGTGAAGGCTACAAAGCCCAGAGGCGATTGCCTTACTCATTCGTGCGAATAGATGTACAAGAAGGTTCCCCACCCAAGTTTATCATTAGACCGTTTGTGGCAGAGCGGGTAGGAGAAAATTGGAGCGATCGCGCTTTGGAACCGTTTGTGATTTAAATTTTTGTGTAGTAGCAACCGTCGTAGAGACGTTCCGGACCGAACGTCTCTACAATATGTGTGATTTACCGGACATTATATGAAATATCAACCTAAAAATAAACTTTTATATCTCACCGCAATCATCCTACTAATACTGGGCTGCTGGCTGCTTAACCGTACACTGTCACAAATTGCAGTTATACCATCTGCAACATATGAACAAAAGGCAATCCACAGCCCAGACGGTATCGGCAAATTCTACCAAGGTCGAGAAATAGCCCAAGTTATGGGACACACCGGCGCCTCATGGCTAGAAAGACCCCAACGTGAAGCGGAAGAACAGCCTAGTAAGATAAAAAACGTCCTCAACCTCAAACCTAACGATGTCGTTGCAGATATTGGTGCGGGTACAGGTTATTTAAGCTTTCGCATCGCACCTTTAATTTCGCAAGGAAAGGTGCTAGCTGTGGATATTCAGCCAGAAATGCTAGATATTATTAAGTCTTTGAAAAAAGAGAAAAATATCAGCAACGTCGAACCGATTTTAGCAACGGTGAGTAACCCCAACCTACCGCCGGAAAGTGTGGATTTGGCGATAATGGTCGATGCTTACCACGAATTTGAATATCCCTTAGAAGTGATGCAAGGAATTGTCAGCGCCCTCAAACCTGGTGGTAGAGTAATTTTGGTTGAGTACCGGGGCGAAAATCCTTTTGTCATGATCAAACCTTTACACAAGATGAGTCAGAAACAAGTAAAAAAAGAAATGCAAGCTGTTGGTTTGCTTTGGCGCGAAACCAAAAACTTGCTACCACAGCAGCATCTAATGGTCTTTGAAAAGCCCCAGACATGAGTCTGTGCCTTTAGAATAGCTGCCTTGTCTTTCTTTAAAGTTAATCAATAATAGCAATCAAGAAGCAACTTTATGTTGAATACTACTCAGACAAAAACTCAGATGAGAACGGATAGCCCGCTCATAAACTAAAGTTTGCTCTGTGCGTACCCCAACAGGCTGATATATCAAGTTAACTTCGGGAAATTCCTGCCAAGACAGCAAAAAAATGTCTTTAGCTGGAGTAGTAATTTGGTAATTATTCTCTTGTCTTTTCTTTGTTAGCCGACAATTATTTAGTTTTAATTTCTGTCTAAATAATTCTTCAAATTCTGGAACTAAATTTGCATAATTTGTCATGGTCTATACACGCTCAAACGTTTTAGTGAGAGAATCCGCATCTGGTGATATTACTAATTATGACACTTCATCTACTTAAAATCTAAAATTCTTTTGAATGTATAAACTAGTCTCTGTATTTATCAGCCAAATTAATTAAATTGATTCAACAAATCTGTAACAGTAAATACCATTTTGAAAAAAGTAGTCTATAGTGGTTAGTAGATTACACAAAACTAGGTAAAAAACTTGGCTGACATTATTGATACCGCTGTAAAAGCTGGTTCTTTCGGTACCCTAGTTGCTGCAATCAAAGCTGCTAATTTGGTAGATACTCTTAAAGGCGCTGGTCCCTTCACGGTCTTTGCACCTACTGATGCAGCATTCGCAAAGCTTCCAGCAGGCACAGTAGACGCACTACTTAAGGACGTTCCCAAACTCACGAAAATCCTGACTTATCATGTCGTTTCCGGCAAGGTTATGGCTGCTGACGTGGTTAAGCTAAAGTCAGCTACCACAGTTGAAGGAAGTGATGTTAAAATTGACGCTTCTAAGGGCGTGAAGATAAATGATGCCACTGTTGCAACACCAGATGTTGCTGCTGATAACGGTGTCATTCATGTCATTGACACAGTCTTAATTCCTGCGTAATTAAACGCTTAGATAGGTAATACTATCTGTGGGGCAATGACTAGAAATAGTCGCTGCCCCATTATTGTGTAGATGTATTTTAGGCACGAATTTGAATTTAAACACCAGATAAATCTGTGGTTCAAAATATGCTAAATGTAGGTTTTAGCTGAGGTTGTCAGCCTATAAGTGAACCTCACTTCAGATGACTAATTAACCAATTTAACGCTTCTTCTACATTTGCAACGCGATCGCCCTCTGGAATTGCCGGACGCTGTACCATTACTACAGGGATATTCAACTCTCGTGCAGCAATAGTCTTGGCGTAAGTCGCATCACCACCGCTATTCTTACTCACAACAGTGTTGATCGCGTGCTGAATCAACAATTGTCGTTCATCTACCAGGGTGAAAGGTCCCCTATCATATAACAGTAAACCTTTTGGCACTAAAGTATTCGGTTGTGGCGGGTCAATCATCCGCATAAGAAACCAGATATCTCGAAGGTGGGCAAAAGCCGCAAGTTCTTGTCTGCCGATAGTCAGGAAAACTCGCTTTGCGCGATCGCCTAATTTAGCCGCAGCAGCTTCAATGCTTTCAACTTCTATCCAATTATCTCCTATAACTCGCTCCCACATCGGGCGCACCAACATCAACGCCGGAATGTTTACCTCAGCCGCAGATGCAGCCGCATTCAGCGATATTTGCGCCGCAAACGGATGGGTCGCATCAATCAGCAAATCAATTTTTTCATCACGCAGATATGCAGTTAATCCGGCTAGACCACCAAAGCCACCAATCCGTATATTTCCTGCCACATCTTTTGGTTGACGAGTGCGACCGGCGAGGGACATCATTAGCTCAATTCCTGAAATATTTGCCGCTTTTGCCGCTAGTTCAGCCGCATCACCCGTTCCACCCAGAATTAATACCCGCTTCATAGTTTAGATCATGTCCGCGCTTACTAACAGGAATAAAAACACCCCAACCGTCGTAGAGACGTTCCGGTGGAGCGTCTCTACAATATGTGTCCTAACTTGGGACATGATATTACATAGAATTAATTTTTACCCAAAGACATAATAATAGCGCCTACCTGACTACAGGCAAGCGCTACTGCTTTAATTAAATTCAGGGATAAATAGGGATAAATATAGTTGAACTTCCCCGAAGTATATTATTAAATGATCGCAATTAAATTGATTACACAGCACTACTGCGGTTGATTAGGTTCCACAAGAAGACTGCGACGATTGCACCAAGAACTGCTACTAAAATACCGGGGATGCTGAAAGTAGGAGCCGCTAGAGCAAGAGTCCCTGTACTGAAGAATACGCCCAAACTACCGCCAACAAAAGCACCGATGATTCCTAACAAAATAGTTCCTAAAATTCCGCCGCCTTGATGACCTGGGTAGATAGCCTTAGCAATGGCACCAGCAATTAGACCTAAAACAATCCAAGCAAGAATATTCATGTTCCGTTAATTCGGTGAAGGTTTTTTCTAACAAATACACAATAACAATTCAAACCCTGGCATCCAATCTACCAACAGAACTAATTGTTATTAGCCTCAAGGCATAGTTGAATTTTTATTATTTCTTTTGACATACGCCTCAATTAAAATAACTACTCTCTTCCCGCTACAAGATTACCTATAATGTAGAAAAAAGTGTTACAAGAGGTGACGAGGGTACTATTGTGGGTGGATATGTAATAAAGCAAACATTCCAACTATGCGATCGCCAACTAGCCTAGACTTG
>JBPCQW010000201.1:0-14697 GCA_050997715.1 Hassallia sp. | reverse complement strand
ATATGAACCTATCCCACTAATAAGATTCTTTGAATCCAGATATGAATCGTCGCAAGGTCAATGAATGCATCAAAATATACTTTTTGACGTTCCCAGCGAACGGCTAGACGACGATATTTACGTTGATACCAAGCAAAACAACGTTCTTGTTGAAATCTGGGAACGGAGATTTTAATCGGTCTACCTCTATTTTTCTTGGTTTTCCATACCCGTTTTGGTATTTGGGGTCGAATACCCCGCTTACGTAAGGCAGCACGTTTTTACGAGTGAATCGTAACCTTTAGACCTCAGCCAGTACCTTGAGTTTTTTACGTGGTCTCCCACGTTTTAAAGTTTTAAGTTTTACTTTCGTGCTTCAGAGGTAATACTTGTTCTCTCTCATTACCGTTGGCTGGGGTTGTGGAATTAGCCAAGGGCATTCCATTACATAAGCGTAAGCGTGTGAATAAGAACACCTTTTCCTTTCCCCCCATACGCACGCCAGGTGCTACAACGGGGGGAACCCCCGCAACGCACTGGCTCAACTTATTCACCTCCTCCCTTTCCAGGGGGAAAAAGAGCCGTCAACAGCCCCAAAGTCCCAGTTTATAAGCCCCCTCTCATCGGCGATCGCGCTTTACACGCCCTTGTATATATTCAAATGTTCCATCTGAGCGCCATCGCTTTAACCATCGGTGGGATGAACTTTTTGATGCCCATGTACACCCATGTGGTAAGTCACACCATCGGCACTCTGTAATCAAGATATACAACAGACTATTTAATACATAACGATATGGTGTATGAGGCATTCCTTTTCCACGTTTGGACGGTTTTTCAGGAAATATATCCTCAAATAGTTTCCATTCCAGGTCACTCAATCCTTCAAAACGCCCAGCCATAAACAGATACACTCTTCTCATATTGAGAGTAGATTACCACATCTCGATATTAGTGGGATAGGTTCATATTAGACTTCTTGCAGAAGTCAGGGGAAAGGGAAAAGGGGAGGCAGTGCGGTCTTGGGGTCTCCCCAAGTGGAGCATCTGCCGTGAAAGGGATAAGAAGAACATCCATTTATAGACTTTTGCTCATAGGTCTATTAGTTATTCGTCATTGGTCAACCACTGTACCCTTACGGGTTTACCGGCAGTCACGCATGTGGTGTTAGCGCAGCGATCTACGCAGGAGCTGAAGCTGAAGGGTAATTGCTAATTGATAATTGGTTAGCAAAACAATGCTCCAACTGACAATTAATAATTAACAATTAATTTGAAGTCAATCTCCTGTTAGCACCAATAATCGGATTTTCAACAGATTCACGATACTCTTGAACTTGCTCTGTATAACCGATAGGCAAAACAGCTTCAACGTTTTCATGGGGACGAGCAATAATCACCCAAGATTCGAGAGTTCCACCATGAACATTTTCTACCGCATCAATACCAGCAGCCATAGCGGCTTTTACTTCCGAAACATCTCCGCGAATATTGACTGTAAAGCGAGCGCTACCAACTCTGATATAACCAACGAGGGTGACTCGACCGGCTTTCACCATTGCATCTGCTGCTGCTAGTACAGCGGGAAAACCCTTAGTTTCCAATGCTCCAACTGCCTGTGCTGATGACATAATTAATCTCCTGTATAAGTAAACTTATGTGGCGCTACTCAAGAATTGTACGAATGTTCGCTACCGATTTTGATGGCGAACTTGGTTAGAAGATACGGTATGGTTCTGATTTTTCGGTGAAATGGATGGGCAAAATGCTTTCCACGTTCTCCGGAGGGTTGGGAACGATATAGTGGGTGATTACCTGACCACCGTAAGCTTCCTCTCCGGCAGCGATTCCGGCTGCAACCGCTGTTTTGACCTCAGCCACGTGTCCCCTGACTGCGACTAAAAAACGAGCGCTTTCCGCTAGACCGTAGTATACGAGCGTGACTCCGGCAGCTTTCACCATTGCATCTGCTGCTGCTAATACAGCTGGAAAACCTAAAGTTTCAATTACTCCAACCGCCATTGGCATGGCATCAACTCCTAAGTCAAGGGATGGGCGTTATCAATTGTACGATGTTGCCACGCCATTACGATTTTTCTTTTAGTGGATAGCTATTTGCATTTTCGGCTGACCATTCCCACATTGAGCCAGCATAGTTTTTCACATTAGTAAAGCCAAAATTAGCGAGAACGCTGACAAAAAAAGCCGAACGAATACCACCTGTACAATAACTAACAATGGGAGTATTATGTTGAATTCCTATTGTTTGTACTTTGGCGATAATTTCTTCATGCGGAAGTAAGTTTCCCTTATTATCTATTAAATCTTTAAAGTAGAAATGCACTGCACCAGGAATATGTCCTCCGCGCTTTTCACCATAAGGAGTTGCCCCATTATATTCTCGCTTTTCGCGAGTATCAATTACTATTAACTTATTTTCTGCAAGATTTGCTTTAAGTTCATCGCGCTGAATTTCCCATAATGCAGTGCGGTTGACAACAAAATCTCCGATTTGTTGAGGTTTATTTCCTCCAAAATTAGGTGCAACACCTACTTTTACAAGTGCATTATATCCGCCATCAACGAAAGCTGCGCTGTTATGTCCTAAGGTACGTAACATCCAAACTATACGCCCTTCTTCACCGAAGTTATGAGCGGGATTGCCAATTACAATTACAGGTTTCGAGTTGAAAATTCCTAATTTACGCAGTTTTTGTTGGATAAGATTTTCATCTTTTAGCAGGTTGCCTTGATGAGGCTTTTTAGATTCTGAAAATTCTTGCCAGGTGACGTGAACAGCGCCTGGTATATGTCCAATAAACCATGCTAATTTGTTGCGAGTATCTAGAATTGTTGCGCTTTGGGATATTAATTGTTTGGCTTCGTTAGGGCTGAGTATCCATTTATTCATATATAGTAATACTAGATGATTTGTGATAAATATTGTATAAAACGAACCGCAGAGAACGCAGAGGAAGAGAGAAATAGAGGTAGCTAATTTAACGCTTTTATTCAGGATTGCGATAAAATATCTTGACAATATAGTTTTTTAGTTTTCGGGATAGAATTGGTATCTTTAGTTTCATAAGGTAAGCTAAAATTTATGTTTGCTAGTTTTCTTCCTGCGGCAGTTGGGCAATTAAGAGAAGCTGATGCGATCGCACTCGCTCAAAGCATTGAGCAGATAGCGATAAGTACTCCCCTAAGTACACAACCTATTGCCACAACTTATGTACATAACGGAAGTGGTGAAACGCCAATTTTATTAATTCACGGCTTTGACAGTTCTTTGTTAGAATTTCGTCGCCTTTTGCCATTATTAGCAGAAAATAATGACACTTATGCCGTAGATTTGTTGGGTTTTGGGTTTACAGATAGAGTTTCTCAAATACAGTTTAGCCCGACTGCAATTAAAACTCATCTTTATTCTTTTTGGAAAACCCTGATTAATCAACCTGTAATTTTGGTGGGTGCTTCAATGGGGGGTGCAGCAGCGATTGATTTTACCCTGACTTACCCGGAAGTGGTGCAAAAGCTAGTGTTAATTGATAGTGCTGGTTTGACCGGTAGTTCACCGTTAAGTAAGTTGATCTTTCCCCCGTTGGATTATTTGGCAACTCAGTTTTTACGTAACCCAAAGATACGTCAAAGCATTTCTCGCGCTGCCTACAAAAACAAAAGCCTCGCTTCAAGTGATGCTCAATTGTGTGCAGCTTTACATTTAGAAATGCCTAGTTGGCATTTAGCTTTGATTGCCTTTACCAAAAGTGGTGGTTACAGTGGTTTTAAACTTAATCAATTATCAGAAATTAAGCAACCTACGCTGATTTTATGGGGTGATTCTGACAAGATTTTAGGTACTGTGGATGCAGAGAGATTTAACAAGGCAATTCCAGACAGTAAGCTTATCTGGATTTCAGATTGCGGTCATGTTCCTCACCTTGAACAGCCGCAAATTACGGCACAACATATTTTAGAGTTTAGTCATAAATATTAGCACCAAACATTTATATTTCAGAATAGATGGCATCCGAAATGGCACTGCGGGAATTAGGGATGAAGCAGTACCATAGATTCTGATTTGTGCCATTGATATGTAGCGTTACTAATTTTATTTAGTCAAGTAACCACATCTGAGAAGAAGTATCAGCACCTTCATCCGGTTGATTTAGGGCTAAATTTACCGATGAGCGGTGTGATTTTTTGTAACTACTGGCTGGTTTAAATTCTTTTTCTTCTGGTTGCTCTTGCGGTGAATTTTCTGATGAGTAGTGTGATTTTTTGTAGCTACTACTGGCTGGTTTCAATTGATTTTGCTGATGTTGATGTTGCGGCAGCTTTTCTGATGATTGGTATGCTTTTCTGTAGCTATCAGCTGGTTTCAATTGATTTTGCTGAGGTTGATGTTGCGGCAGCTTTTCTGATGATTGGTGTGATTTTCTGTAACTGCTAGCTGGAATAAATTGCTTTTCTTGTTTGACAACAATGCTTTCCTTAATATTTTCTTTTTCTTGTTTGAGAACATTGCTTTCTTCTATAAGCTGGGAATTAGCTTGGGCAAGTTGGCGAGCAGCTTTTTTAGCATCATCAAGCTCTTTTGTCAAACGTTCTACTAATGTTTTTTGTTCTGACAAAAGCGCTTGCTCTTGAGACAAAACTGACTGCAAATCACTATTTTTTTGCTCTAATTTTTTTTCTTTATGGCGTGATTGTTCTAAAGTTTCTTGCAACTGTTTTACTGTTGCTTCTAAATCCGCTTTGGTTGGACTTGTGCGTCTAGCATTTGTTTGCTCAGGTGTATCTGTTGACAATTCCTGAGTTGGTTCGGCATCTTCTACAATTGCCTCAGCAGGAACTTCGATCGCAGATTCGGTTTCCTCTGGTGTAAATTTTTGTGCTTCTTCTTGTAGCACGTCGGCTACACGTCTCTTAACCATAATTTCCTCCAATCACGCTTTAATTCATCAGCTACGCGGCGGTAGTCTGACTCCGCTTCGCGTGCATTATTTCCTCGCCATTGATTAATCGCCATACCTTCTAGGGCTGCTCGTTCGTGTGCTTTGTAAGCACGGATAAAGTTATTGCAAGCAGGTATTCCTAACTGTACCAAGGTATTTTTAGCTTCCTGTGCTTCTCCCAAACTCCGTGTATCCACTTTTGTTAATAACACTCGATGGGGTGTTCCCAAGGGAGTAACGGCTTTTTGAATTGTGTCAATTAGGACAGCTAAATCCATTGGTGCTGGGGGTGTAGGCAAAACCAAATAGTTTGCGATCGCCAATACCGCCGCTAAAGCTTCAGACCGCAGCGCCGGAGGCGTATCTACCACTATTAAATCGTAACCTGTTATCTTTCCTAAATTACCTAAAAGTTGAGGATCTGTCTCTTGGGATAGGTCGAACCCCATACCATTCTGACTGCGGCTATACCACCAACTAGCAGAACCTTGAATATCTGCATCAATGAGAAGAACCTTTTTCTCTTTAGCAAATGTTGCAGCCAGATTTACTGCGGTAGTGGTTTTACCCACGCCACCTTTGCCGTTGAGGATAGCGATGATTTTTGCCACTTACTTTTTGCTACCGAGGCTACCTTACAAGACTATACATCTTTATGTGACATAAAAGGGGGAGGGCAGAAGTCAGGAGTCAGGAGGCAGGAGGCAGGAGGCAGAAGTCAGAAGTCAGGAGTCAGGAGTCAGAAGTCAGGAGTCAGAAGTCAGAAGTCAGAAGTCAGAAGTTAGAAAAATCCTTTCCTAGTCCTTTGTTCCTAATCCAAGCGTCCTCAAAAGATAGAATCGAGAAGCCATCAACTTTAGAAGCAGATATGACCACAAACGTAAATCTACCTGATGGACCAAAAATGCCGACATTTTTGCGGCGGATGAAATTTCTTTTTCAGCCGTTGGAATACGCTGATAATTTTGCGTCTTCTTATGGTGACACTTTCACTCTTTCAAATACGAGTGATTCTGCGATTGTCTACTTTAGCCACCCGCAAGCACTACAAGAGATTTTTGCTGCTGATTCTGTGCATTTTGAGAGTGGAAGGGGGAACCGGGGTTTACGATTTTTGCTAGGGGATAATTCTTTGATTTTACTGGATGGCGATCGCCACCAACGCCAACGTCAACTATTAACCCCTCCTTTTCATGGTGATAGAATGCGGGCTTATGGTGAAACTATCCGCCAAATCACCCAGCAAGTAAGCAATGAGTGGAAAATTAACAAACCTTTCAAAATCCGTTCGTCGATGCAAGAAATCACCATGCGTGTCATCTTGCGAGTTGTATTTGGTTTAGATGAGGGACAGCGTTTTCAAGAACTTCGTCACCTACTAACATCCGTGCTGGATTTCATGGGTTCCCCTTTAATGTCCGCTGCCTTCTTTTTTCGGTTCATCCAAAAAGATTTAGGAGCATGGAGTCCGTGGGGTCGAGTGTTACGCCTAATGGAACAAATTGATGAAGTTATTTATGCTCTAATTCAAGAACGAAGAACTGAATCTAACCAAAATCGCCAAGATATCCTCAGTTTGATGATGTCTGCTCGTTATGATGACGGACAGCCGATGTCAAATCAAGAGTTACGCGATGAGTTAATGACGATGCTGGTTGCCGGACATGAAACCACAGCTTCTGCATTAACTTGGGCTTTTTACTGGATTGATTATTTACCGGAAGTGCGTGACAAACTACTAAAAGAACTCGCTCCCCTTGGTAACAACCCAGATCCAAGTATTATTGCTAAACTGCCTTATTTAAATGCAGTTTGCCAAGAAACACTGCGAATTTATCCGATTGCAATGAATGGTTTTATTCGCGTAGTCAAATCCCCAATTGAAATTATGGGCTATCATCTACCAGCAAAAACTATAGTAGTTCCCAGTATATACTTAGCGCACCACCGAGAAGAAGTCTACCCACAACCGAAGCAGTTTAAACCAGAACGCTTTTTAGAAAGACAATTTTCGCAATACGAGTATTTACCCTTTGGTGGTGGTAATCGTCGCTGTATTGGTATGGCTTTTGCTCAGTATGAAATGAAACTGGTATTGGCAACAATTCTTTCTCAGTTTCAAGTATCGCTAGTAAATAAACGTCCTGTGCGTCCTGTTCGCCGTGGTTTGACTTTAGCCGCACCAGCGGGAATGCAGATGATTGCAACGCTTCAGGGGGAAAGGGGGAAGAGGATTTGACTATTGAGCGAGACGTTCCGTCGGAACGTCTCTACGATTCATTGACTAGTTCCCAGTCTCAGACTGGGAATACCTTACAGGAGGCTCTGCCTCCAGATTTTACCGGAGGCAGAGCCTCCTGTAATTGCGTGACAAGGCAGAGTCTTGTCACGAGAAAACGCTGACCAAAATTTATCGGCAGAGTGGAAACATCAATTATCATCTCTTCGTCTAGGTCGTGGGTGTTATTCACCCTTTTGGTTATTAATTAATAATTTTAAATGCTTTTGTCAAGGGCATTTGCACCATTTTTTATTATTTCTTTTAATTATTAAAAAATGATTGATTTTTTAATATTTTATTTTCCTGATACAAAGCAAAATTCTGGTAAATAAAGTTTAAGTAAATGTAAATACATTTTAAACACACACATGAAATGTCGCTTATTTTTGGCAAGCTTGGCTAGTTTAGTGTTAATGTCTGAGCAAGCAAATGCAGCTAAATTAGAATCTTGGTATTTTGACCAAGCTCAAAATCAGTTACATATCACCACCGATTCTGGTATACAGCCTAAAGCTTTTTTACTTGATAACCCTAAACGATTAGTAATTGACTTACCTGGAACGACTATTGACACTACAACGATGCGAAAAAGCTTTGGCAAAGCTGTTAAAGAAATTCGCATTGGACAACCTGATGAACAAAGCACTCGACTAGTAATTGAATTAGCACCTGGTTACAATATTTCTCCTCAAGGTCTTTCAATTAAAGGTGATTCGCGATCGCATTGGGTGGTGAATTTTTCATCAATTGACCGTCAGGCAAATGATGTAACAGTTTCGAGTGGTGAAAACCGCCAAGATATAGCGATCGCACCAAATGATGCTTCTACCTTTGCGGGAGTTGTGAATTTAGGTCAAGAAATACCAGTTTTAAATTCGCAAATCAAAGCATTAATGAATCGTTATCGGTCTTTAAATCCGGGAATGTTTTTCTTAGATTTACAAACAGGTAACTATGTAGACATTAATGGTGAAAAGATATTTTCAGCAGCTAGTACAATCAAATTTCCGGTTTTGGTAGCTTTGTTTGAAGAAATAGACGCAGGTAGAATTAAGCTGAATGAAAAGTTGGTAATGCGTCGTGGCTTAATTGCAAATGAGTCTGGAACAATGCAATTCAAGCCTGTAAATACAAAATTCAGCGTTTTGCAAACTCTAACTAATATGATAGTTATTAGCGACAATACGGCGACTAATATGATTATCGACCGTTTGGGTGGAGAAACTAAACTAAATCAACGCTTTCGTAATTGGGGTTTGCAAAATACAGTAATTCGTAATAATCTTCCCGATGTCGGTGGTACGAATACAACTAGCTCCAAAGATTTGGTAAGACTGTCAGCGTTACTTTATAACAATCGTTTGCTATCACCACAAAGCCGCAATCAAGTTTTAGCCATTATGCGTGGGACTCGCAATCGGTCTTTACTTCCGGCTGGTATAGATAAGAAAGCAATAATTTCTCACAAAACTGGTACACTCAGATTTGTATTGGGCGATGCTGGCATAATTCAAATGCCAAACGGTAAAAGCTATTTAGCGGGTATTTTGGTACGTAGACCAAATTACGATGATGGGGCTGTAAGCTTTATTCGGCAAGTGTCAAGAGCGGTTTATAACTATTTGGGTGAGTCAAAAGTTGGCAATGTTCCTGTTAGTCAATCTAGTTTTGTAGATCGCTAACGCGAAAATATTTGTAGTGGGCACTTAAGTGCCCTAAATAAGCGTTGAAACGCTTACTACGGTAATAAACAGCGTTCTATGGTGGCGATTACTGATTGAGAAAGTGTTTTAAAATCATAACCACCTTCTAAGCCAAAAAGAATTTTTCGAGTTAATCCTAAACAATAATCGGTGAATAAACCATAATCTTTTGGTTGTAAATTAATCATTGCTAAAGGATCGTCAGCGTTACCATCATAACCAGCACTGACAATCAGTAAATCTGGCTGAAAGTTGGATAAAAAGGGGATTATCTTGTTTTCAAATAGTGGCTGATATACTGCCACATCGCTACCAGGTGGCACGGGTAAGTTTAAGACGTTATCATGAAAGCCGCGTTCTGTGGCTCTGCCAGTACCGGGATAGCAGGGGTATTGATGCAAGGAACAGTAAGCAATCTGCTGGTTACTTTCGACGATCGCCTGTGTACCGTTACCATGATGCACATCCCAATCGAGAATAGCGACACGTTGAATTCCCGGTTGTTGTAAAGCGTAAAAAGCGGCGATCGCTGCATTAGAAAATAAGCAAAAGCCCATTCCTGCATCACTTTCGGCGTGGTGTCCTGGTGGACGCGCTAGCACAAAAGCGGGATTTTGATTTGCTAGCACAGCATTAATTCCATCTAACCATGCACTCGCTGCCAATAACGCTACATCATAACTGCGCGGGGAAATTGGCGTATCTCCATCCAAATAACCACCGCCGGTAGCAGCGATTTGTTGGACTTTTTGAATGTAGCGATCGCTGTGTGCTTGTTGCAGAACAGACATCAGATCGAGCGCTTGAGATGTTGGTGTAGGCGATCGCCATTCAATTTGTTCTGCAAACGCAGCTGCTTTGATAGCGGAAGCGATCGCTGTTAACCTTTCTGGCTTTTCTGGATGAAAATATCCAGTTTTGTGTTCCAAAAACTCGTCAGAATAGATAACTGGGAACATAGCGTCAGCAAACTGAGCAGCAGGATAGAGCGGTTTCAATTATATCTTTAAACCACAATTCCCGCAGTCTCTACCCCCTTGCCAGAATAGAAAAGAAGGGGGAATTTAAAAGCTCTCTCGTTTTAAAAGAGAGGTTCGCGTATCGTCTATTCATTGAGAAATCGCACTAATCAACTATTCTTAGCTCATACCAGTCATTTCATCGTTTGGTTCATCAAGCATTTCTGGTACTACACCGGGCATACCTCGAAGTTCTTCTGGTGGTAGTTCCCGTAACACATCTTCAATATTGGGTGGATGTTTAATTTTATCCAGCATCTCAGGACTTAATTCTGGCGCATCCTCCTCTGGATTCATCTTTTCAGCTTGATTAATATGTTTTTTCTGACTCATGAATATTGCCCTAAATATATACGCTTCAGCTTAATCTCTGCCGTGATGAGATACACACTATCTTGGGGCTTAAATTACCACGATTGAGCGGACAAGACATACTTATGTCAACTCTCCTTTGGCTGGAAGATAATGCACCAAAGTAAGTCCTATACTCATAAAAAGCAGAAAAATTTGGTAGTTGACGTTAGATTTTTATTAATTTCAATAGGAAATCAGCAGTGCTACCCAACAAGCGTAACAACTCCGAGCAAATTCAACATTGGATATTACCTCAACTTTTTGGACTGATAAGACGTAATCCGCTAATGATTTCGCGGTGGGTTTTACGCTGGGCAGTTGTGGGGACTGTTTGTGGTTTATTTGCTGCTTTGTACTGGAATGTTTTAGAACTGATTACTCACCAACTGCAACGATTTAATGGTCTGAGTTTGTTGATACTGATGCCTTGTGCTGGTTTAGTTATTGGGCTGGTGATTCATTTTTTGGGAAATCCTGGTGAAATCGCCGTGATTGTTGATAACATCCATTTTCGCGGCGGACGCCTAGATGCTCGCAAAAATCCTTCAATGATTCTGGCTTCTTTAATCAGTATATCGGCAGGCGGCAGTGTTGGACCAGAAGCACCACTAGTACAGGTTACAGGTTCTTTTGGTACTTGGATTGCCGATCGCTGGCAACTTCAAGGTGAAGACCTGAGAACTATGAGTTTAGCGGCAATGGCTGCGGGTTTTACTGCCTTATTTGGCGCACCTCTTGGGGGTGCGATGTTCGCTTTAGAAATCTTACACCATCAGCATATTGTGGAGTACTACGAAGCGCTGATGCCAGCCATTGTTTCGAGTTGTGCTAGTTATCTAGTGTTTGCGGCAATTACACACTTGGGAATTGCCCCAACTTGGCATTTCCCCAAGTACCAGTTAGAAAACATTGATGATTTTGCTTTGGCTATTTTGTTTGGGATGATTGGGGCAGTAGCAGGATGGATTTTTATGGCTATTTTTCGCTCTTGCGATCGCCTATACACCCAGATTCCCGGACCAATTTATTTACGCACAACATTAGCAGGACTCGCATTAGGCTGTTTAGCCGCAATATTGCCCCTAACTCGTTATTTTGGACATGAAGAGTTAGAATCTGTTCTTAATACTAACTTGGATGCTGTTTTCCTCTTAACTCTTGCTTTGGGCAAAATGGCTGCGATTAGCCTTACCGTTACAGGTGGATGGCGTGGTGGATTTATCATTCCTTTATTTTTCACTGGTGCTTGTATCGGTAAAGCGATCGCAATTTTAATCCCAGGAATTAATCCGGCGCTGGCAATGATTTGTACAATGGCTGCTATTAATGCAACAGTGACACGCACACCTGTAAGTACAACTTTGCTACTGTCAAAATTAACCAACTTCAGTGCCTTGACACCGATTCTCTTTGCCAGTTTGATGGGATTTTTTCTTGCCCCTAAAGTTCCCTTGATTGCATCTCAACTCAAGTCTGAGCAATCTCTTCAAGAAGACTAGGGATTAGGGATTAGGGATTAGGGCAGGAATGAGCGCAAAAACTCTCTGCAACTCTTATTCCTTGGCGCACTTGGCGTACTTGGCGGTTCGTTTTTTCATGATGAAAGCGTAAGTTTTATAGGGGTTAGGAATTATGAGAGATTGTATTTCTTTCCCAGTCCCCAGTCCCTAATCCCCAGTCCCTAACCCAGGCAAACGAAGGCAAAATGTGCTAGAATTTTAACAAATAATTGCCATTATTCAAGACTAATTTGGAATAATTCGGCGTTTACTGAATTACAAAAGCTAAAATCTGCCAATTTTGGAGTTTTTTAAGGTTATATGACTTATTCCCAGGATAGGATAATCCCCACCGATCTGCGGAACGAAATGTCCCGGTCTTATCTGGAATACGCCATGAGCGTAATTGTAGGTAGGGCATTGCCAGATGCCAGGGATGGTCTGAAACCTGTGCATCGCCGCATCCTTTATGCCATGCATGAGTTGGGGTTGACCGCAGACCGTCCTTTTAAAAAATGCGCCCGTGTAGTCGGGGAAGTGCTGGGTAAATATCACCCCCACGGCGACACCGCAGTGTATGATGCTTTGGTGCGAATGGCGCAAGATTTTTCGATGCGATCGCCTCTGGTCAACGGGCATGGTAACTTCGGTTCAGTAGACAACGACCCGCCAGCGGCAATGCGTTACACTGAATGTCGCTTGCAAGCTTTAACCAGCGCTGCCCTACTGCAAGACATCGAATCGGAAACCGTAGACTTTATCGATAACTTCGACGGTTCCCAACAAGAACCGACAGTCCTACCGTCACGTATTCCCCAGTTACTCCTCAACGGTTCCTCTGGGATTGCCGTAGGGATGGCAACTAACATCCCTCCCCACAATTTGGGCGAGTTGATTGATGGTTTCCTAGCTTTGATTCACAACCCGGAAATCACTGATATCCAGTTGATGCAGTATATCCACGGTCCCGACTTTCCTACGGGAGCTACTATTCTGGGAACGGCGGCGATAAAAGAAGCTTACACCACCGGACGCGGTTCGATAACCATGCGCGGCGTAGCTACAATTGAAACCGTAGAACAGCGCGGACGCCCGGATAGAGAAGCGATTATCATCACCGAACTGCCCTACCAAACCAACAAAGCGGCGCTAATTGAAAGAATCGCCGAAATGGTGAACGAAAAGCGCTTAGAGGGAATTGCAGATATTCGGGATGAAAGCGATCGCGATGGAATGCGAATTGTCATCGAACTCAAGCGCGATGCTTATCCCCGCGTCGTCTTAAACAATCTCTACAAGCAAACGCCTTTGCAAGCCAACTTTGGCGCAAATATGTTGGCGTTGGTAAATGCTGAACCGCAAGTTCTGACCTTAAAGCAGTTCTTAAGCGTCTTCCTAGATTTTCGCATCCAAGCGATTACTAGAAGAACACAGTACGAACTACGGAAAGCTGAAGAACGCGATCATCTCTTACAAGGGTTATTAATTGCCCTATCACATTTAGATGCAATTATTAACTTAATTCGTCATGCACCGGATGCGCCCACAGCAAAAGGTGAATTAATCACAACTTACGGACTTTCAGAAGTGCAAGCGGATGCAATTTTACAAATGCAACTGCGACGTTTGACAGCACTAGAAGCAGATAAAATTCGCCTAGAACACGACGATTTACAACATCAAATTGCCAACTTGCAAGATATTTTGGCACGGCGGGAACGGATTTTAGAAATCATTGAAACCGAAGTTACCCAAATAAAAGCAACTCATGCCACACCGCGCCGCACGCTAATTTCATTAGGTGAAGGCGAATTAGATGACCTTGATTTAATTGCTAATGAAAAAGCGATTATTTTGATTACTAAACAAGGTTACATCAAACGAATGCCAGTCAACACCTTTGAAGCGCAGAATCGTGCTACCAGAGGTAAAGCTGCCGCCAAAGTGAAAGATGATGACACCGTTGAGCATTTCTTGAGTTGCTGCGATCACGACAGTGTTTTATTTTTTAGCGATCGCGGAGTTGTTTACTGCGTCAAAGCATATCAAATTCCCGTCAGTTCCCGTACAAGTCGCGGTACACCAATTGTACAGATGCTGCCGATTCCCAAAGAGGAAAAAATCACTTCTATTGTCCCCGTTTCCGAGTTTAGCAGCGATGAATATCTGGTAATGCTCACCAAAGGCGGCAACATCAAGAAAACCGCATTGGAAGCATTTAGCCACATTCGCGCCAACGGCTTAATTGCCATATCTCTGGAAGAAGGCGACCAACTGCGCTGGGTAGGACGCGCTAGAGTAGAAGACAGCATCATCATTGGTTCTCGTCTCGGTATGGCAATTCACTTTCGCTGTACCCAAGAGCAACTGCGTCCTCTAGGTAGAGCGACTCGTGGAGTCAAAGCCATGAAACTGAAGAAAGGCGATGAATTGGTGGGTATGGCAATTTTACCAGCCGCAATTCTTGAAACCTTAGATACAGTTACAGAGACAGAAGTTGATCTGAACGAGGATATCGAAACAGAAGAAATCATCGTAGAAGAAGAATCACAAGAAATTCCCCCTAACGCCAGTATTGGTCCTTGGGTGTTGGTAATTACAATGGGAGGATATGGCAAACGTGTCCCAGTTGCTCAATTCCGCCTACAAAATCGTGCCGGTCAAGGTTTAATGGCAACCGAGTTCAAAAACCGGAAAACCAAAGACAAGTTAGCGACTTTGCAGATTGTCAATAGCGACGATGAAATCATGATGGTTACTAATCGCGGTATTATAATTCGGCAGGCGACAAATGCCATTTCTATCCAATCGCGATCTGCTACCGGAGTGCGAGTGCAGCGTTTAGACGAAGACGACGCAATCACCGGAGTAGCGATCGTTCCTCCCGATACTGGTGATGTAGCAC
>JBPCQW010000157.1:0-4169 GCA_050997715.1 Hassallia sp. | reverse complement strand
ATCTAGTAGCATCTTTTGAGCAACAGCTTGCAAATAAAGGATTAAATATTTCCCTTAATCTACCTGTAGAATCACTAGCTCTACAAACTGAAGTAGAAAGTTTTAACCGCATTCTGCAAGAGTTGTTTACGAATGCAAGTAAATATTCAGAACGCGATTCTGTGGTTAGACTGCAAGTCTATCACCAAGTTGAGCAACAAATCGATCAAGTTATTATTAAAATAACTAACACCGGACTTGGTATCTCCGACGAAGATACGACTTACATATTTGACAGGTTTCGTCGCGGTAGAGGAGGAAGATGGACTCCAGGTACTGGCTTAGGACTTGCTTTAGTCAATTCTTTAGTGCAACATTTAAATGGAGCGATCGCTGTTGAGAGTACCCCAATTGAAAACTCTAACTTGAGCAGAATTTGCTTCACCCTAACTCTGCCCCAATTTTCTGAATAAAGCAAACCATATTTTAAAAGTGACTGAGCAACACAATCCAACACAGGACTTTGATTTTAACTCTCCTAGTGAGGACACCAACCTAGAAGAGAACTTAACAACCGATGTGGAAGTCCAAATTGAGAAAATAGCAGAGCGAAAGCGACAAATCACTGCTAAAATCCAAATTCCCCAATCAGTTGAACACGTTTGGAAAGTCCTGACAGATTACGAGGCTTTAACTGAATTCATTCCCAACCTTGCCAAAAGTCGCCGATTGGAGCATCCTACCGGCGGTATTCGACTAGAGCAAGTTGGCTCTCAGCGCGTGCTAAATTTCAACTTTTGTGCCCGTGTTGTTTTAGATTTGGAAGAATGCTTTCAGCAAGCAATTAATTTCCAAATGGTAGAAGGAGATTTTAAAGACTACTCTGGTAGCTGGTATTTAGAACCTTACTGCGTTGGTGAAGATGTGGGAACTAATCTTTGCTACACAATCAATATTTGGACTAAAGTTATTATGCCAGTCACACTCATTGAGCGTCGGTTAAAAAATGACCTACAGTTAAATCTGCTAGCGATTCGTCAGCGTGTAAAGGAGTTAGCTACTTAGTTGCTACCACCGAATGGGGAAGATATCCAATTCTTTGTATATGAAAAATTTTTCTATTTTTTATACATTAGACTCGTCCGGAATATGATTTAGGTAAAAAAAATGGTAGAAAGTAAAAATGACCCTCTACCACTACTTGATTAAATGATTAGTACCTTCGATTATATACAAAAGTATCCTTCGCGTGCAAAACAACTTTTGGGAATTAGTTATGAGCAATTTATTGACCTTATAAATTGTGCAAAACAATGTCATGAAGAAGAACAGTTTAAACTTGAACAAAGCAAAGTTAGAATACATCGTCGTGGAGGTGGACGCAAAGAAATATTATCCATCCCAGAGCAAGTATGTTTGTGCTTGTTTTATTTGAGACAAATACCTACATTTGAAGTTTTAGGAATGTTGTTTGGTATATCAAAAACTTTATCTAATGATACATTTCATTATTGGAGAAAAATATTACGTAAGATTTTGCCTGCAAGTTTGCTAGAGCAAGTCGGGAATAAGGAAGGTGATTTAATGATTGTACAAGAGATATTAACGAGTTTTAAATTGATAGTAGATAGTCTGGAACAGCCGATAGATAGACCATCTGACAACGAAAAACAAAAAAAGTTCTTCTCAGGAAAGAAAAAACAACATCCTAAAAAAAACCAGGTAATTTCCTTACCCCAAGGTAAAGATTTAATTGATATAAAAGTAGGTTATCCAGGACCAACAGCAGATATAAATTCCCAATCGAGAACAACAAATTTTATTTGTTGAGCAGCAAAAATTTGAAGGGGATAAAGGATACCAAGGTGGTAACAATATTACTACTCCCCATAAGAAAAAAAGAAAACAAGAATTAAGTGAGCAACAAAAAGTAGAAAATAAGATTTTATCAAGTCAACGTATATTCGGAGAACATTTAATACGAATAATTAAAATATTCCAAATAGCATCGCAACGATTTAGGTTGAATACTGATGTTTATAATGAAATAATTTTAACTGTATGTGGATTAGTTAGACTACGAATTGGTGCTTTAGTTTTATGACTTATTAGCATTAAGAAAAAATAGCGATCGCATGAATGAGAATATTCTACATTTTTCCTCTCAACTATCGGTAACTATATCAAATGCTGATTGCTACGTTGGAAGAGGAGTCTACAAGATTTGGTTTCAAAGCCTTGTCAATACTGGCTTGCGAGTTTTAGGACGTGTCTATTATAGCTTACGCAATTAGCGCATCATTTCACGTTCTAAGTAAACACTTCAGTGCTTACTTAGAACCGACATTATAGATACCTTTCCAGGCTGACGGCTCGGTACAACTTTACAGTTTCTTTAAATTAAATGCGGAATATTGACGGATGACTGAAACCGAAAGTATCCGGCAAATTGGATTGAGTAACTTTAACTCAATCTTAATTTCTGATGGAACCAATACAGCAACCACTACCCGATTTAAAATCGCTGAAATGGACTGGCTCTAAAATACCACAACCTAGCCACATATCAATTGATCCTACCAAATTTAAGCAGCTACTAGCTTTACTTTACGGTGACAGTGTGATCGGCAAGCGTTTGCTTGACCAACAGCAAAAACTACACCCAGGTAAAACAAGCTGTTGGTATCTGGATAAAACGATCCAAGATGTCAAGCGCGAGCGGCACTTCTGATGACCGTAAAAGGCGATCGCATTTATCAGATGCTGGGAAAGAGCGATCGCATATTACCTCAATTTCTCAACTAATCCTCAAAAGATAAAGCATTTCATAGCTTTTCATTTACTATTTATTGCTTATACCAAAAGTACCCCCAGGGGAATTCGAATCCCCGTTACCTCCGTGAAAGGGAGGTGTCCTAGGCCTCTAGACGATGGGGGCATCACTTGCCAGACTTTTATAAAAATAACGAATTTTCGTGCTGATGTCAATAGGTTTTGCAAAAAAATTCATGACTTACCCAGCAATGCCTTCAACAACAGATTTTTAGAGGAAAGAAATTCTTGTGTGCATACTGCTTTTCGTGGGGTTGTCGGGTCATGCGATCGCATAACCATTTATGATAAGTCGTACTTTTATCGGCTATGATTTGGTTTTAATTATGCTCGTCATTTCCTCAGCGCAAGTCGTCATGCGTTTATTACAAGCTGAATGTTCCCGTACATTCGCCTTTTTCGCTTCTAGGCACTGAGTTCTTTGAATGTTTCCTGTGTTTATGAACTGAGGAGCGATCGCCACTCTTTCATGAATAATTAATAAATAGCGTATAAAAAAATACCATTAATGAAACCATTGGAGAATTTAACAAGTCACAATGGATATGGTATCGCGCCCGACAAAGTTAAGATTAACTATTCTTTACAAAGATTTTGAAATATATCACTCAAAATCTAAAACATGGAAGCATCATTTGAAATCACCCAACAGATGGTGATTGCCGTCTTCGCAGGCATTAGCGCTCAAGTGCTGGCTGCATATCTTAAGCTACCCAGCATCGTTTTGTTATTGGTGTTTGGCATTCTCCTTGGTTCGGATGCACTTGGGCTGTTGCACCCTCATTTACTGGGCACAGGATTGGAAGTTATTGTCGCCCTAGCAACGGCAATAATCTTGTTTGAAGGTGGACTTAACTTAGATTTGCGCGAGTTGGGCAAAGTTTCCGTCAGTCTGCAATTGCTCGTCACTCTGGGAACGCTCATCACTCTGCTTGGTGGTAGCATGGCAGCTCACTGGTTGGGTGAATTTCCTTGGAATATTGCTTTTCTCTACGCTTCTATAGTTGTAGTCACAGGACCAACCGTCGTTGGTCCCCTACTCAAACAAATCAATGTAGATCGACAAGTAGCAACACTGTTGGAAGGGGAAGGCGTTTTAATTGACCCAGTAGGAGCTATCCTCGCCTTCGTTGTTCTAGATACAATTTTGAATGGGGATGCTGACCCTATCGATGCCATTATCGGTTTGCTGTTGCGTTTGGGAGTCGGTGCAGCAATTGGTGCAGCAGGTGGTTATTTGATGAGTTTGATTTTCAAACGTGCCGATGTTCTCTCATTAGAACTAAAAAATTTGGTGGTGCTAGCGGTGCTGTGGAGTCTGTTTACTTTAGCGCAGATGATTCGCAATGAGTCAGGAG
>JBPCQW010000088.1:0-21085 GCA_050997715.1 Hassallia sp. | reverse complement strand
GGTGTATTTAAACTTGATAGCAAAGCTACTTTGCCTTGGACAGAAATGACAGGATTAAGCCTAAGAGCAACTGAAGTAGCGCTGATGGCTTTGAGAGCATTGAAAAACTGGGAAGTATTAGCTGAGATAGCTGTAAATGCTACCGAACCAGCTTCAGTAAAAGAAGCATTAATGGCGATCGTTTTAGAATTAGCCAAATCTTCCCAGCATCAACCTTAATTTAGGTAAATGCAAAAAAAAAGAATGCCAAAAGTAAAAAACAATTCTTGCTTTTTTTTACTTTTTCCTTTTAACTTTACTTTGTCTTGGTAGTAAATTATCGAAAAGCATTTGATGGAAATAACTCTATTGGAATAAGCAGTTTACCGCCTATGCCTCTAGGCAAAATCCTGAAACTACTCGCAGAGGCATTTCCGAAAACGCCTACTGAGTCTGTAAATGCATCAAAGTTGCCAACAACGGAGAATACGACCTCACCGACAACTGCCGAAAATACAGAAACATTACCAATAGTTACAGAAGATAATCCGTTACCAATAAGTACGGAAAACATTGAAATAGATTTACCAATAATTTTGGAGGAAAAAGTCATGATTAACACTTCGATGCTACAGGACGAACTACAAAACTTTGTCAGCGGCACCTCTGAGGTTCAAGGCGCAGCCTTAGTCAGTCCTGATGGGTTATCTTTAGCTTCGGTGCTACCAGGAGGTATGGACGACGAACGTACCGCCGCAATGTCTGCATCTATGCTTTCTTTGGGTGAACGCATCGGAAGCGAACTGGCTCGCGGTAACGTTGAGCGGATTGTGGTGGAAGGTGAGAAAGGCTATGGAGTTTTGGTTGGTTGCGGTAGCGACGCTGTTTTATTAGTTCTCGCTAATGCATCGGTAAAACAAGGCTTATTGTTTCTAGAAATCAAACGAGCCGTTGCCAGAATAGCACCTTTACTTGGTTAGCTAATAACAGAAAGCAATCCCTATTCAGATTTGTGGATTGCCGATTTTCTCTCTTAAATTGCCATTATTAATTTACAACTAATTTGTAAGTTTAATTTCGGCAAAGTAAAAGAAAAAAATTAGGAAACTTTTCTCAGTTACAAGCTGATGATTTATCAGCTCCGGTACTGTAATCAAAAAAGTTGGTTTTTATTAATTTTAGGAGAATCGCTTATGTCACGTCCAACACTGGGAGATTTCAGTAGCATAGTTTGTTTCAAGTCGGCAATTATTGGCATGGAAGATGCTTTGGGTGAAAAAGCAACAGCGATCGCTTTAATTTCAGCCGGTCGCAGTCGTGGGAAACATTTGGCAAAAGAATTAGGTTTAACAGCTGCAAACTTGTCTTTAGACGATATTGCCTCTAAACTGGGGTTTGTTTTAGGTAAAGACGGTACTCGTTTATGCATCATTAATCGTATCGAGGCTCAAGGAAATGTTATCAAAGTTTACACTTCCGAAACTCTATCTTCTGCGGGGGAAGCTCAAGGTTCAGAGCGTAAATGTACTTACACCCTAGGTGCTGTTTGGGGGGCACTAGAGCAAACCTTAGGCAAGCGCTTCCAAGGTAAACACGTTGAATCTGTGCTTCGCGGTGGCGAGTATGATGTATTTGAGTTTACTGAATTCAATTGAGAATTGCTACAACTTGAAGATAGGGAAAGGAATAAAAACCTTTCCCCTAACTTCTTTAAAAAGTCTAATCAACTGGAACTATTAACAAAAGCTTCAAATTCTTCTAACGCTTGACTAACACCAACAATCCTTGCACGCTGCATATACTGGGGGATAATCTCTACAACTGCTATGTTTAGAAATGTCGCAGAAGTCGGAGACTGAACATATCTGTCAGCAACCAATACATTAATTGTTAACTTACAGGCAGCATAAATCCATAATTCTGGTACACCTAACGCTTCATACGCATCAAGTTCGGTTTTTAAAGTTACATCAGTTTCCAGCGCTAAATCTGGTGGTGGATCTTGGTTCAAATCGAGTCGATTTTTGCCAATAACAGCTTTATAATTCTGAATGTAAAAGCAATCATCAGGTTCAATACCAGTTGCCATACCTTGACGCTTAAAGGTCGTTGATCCAAGAAATTCCCAGGCTCGTTTTTGATATTTGAGGAGAATTTTTACAAAATCAGCAAGCAACACTTTGGAACGTTCGTGTTCTGGTAACGGTGCCATGATTTCTAAAATTCCATTGGCATAGGCAATTCTTGAAGAACGCTTTTCTCCCAACTCAGTTAAAATCGCTTCAAACCTTTGCCAAGTCACCGGCTGGAGGGTTACTTTTTGACCAGGTTCTAATTGCAAGCGGATGGAAGTTGTTAACATAGCAATTCTCTATTCTCAATTACCGATTTCTATCAACGGTACAGGTTGCCAAACTTCTCCATACTGTTCCCTTAAAGCGTGCCAAGCTTCAACCTGACCCGGTTCATATTCTCCCGGTTTACCCCATTGTAAAAATAAACTCAAAGCGGCTTCTTGTTTTTCATCCAGAAAGCGGATAGCATAGGTTGTAAAGTTGCCCCGCTTCGCTTCACCCGTTTCAAATTTTACCTGAGTAATTTTGTCCATATTCAAGTGAAATTCAAAACCTTCGGTGTGCATGTTAGCATATTTACCTTTGGGTAACTCTGCATAAAACAGCTTTTCTATTTTGCCACGCGCTTCTAATACAGCAGCGCTGCTAGTGACAATTAGACGTAGAGTTCCTAAAGTTTCGCAAGCTTCTAAAAATTCTTTTAAAGTCATAGTTGGGTGTTGGTTGTTGGTTGCTAGTTGTTAGTTTTTGGTGGTTAGTAGAGACGCGATATTCCTTGCGTATAATAATATTTTCTCCTTTCCCCTTTCCCCTTTCCCCCTCTTCGCACTATCCACTAATCACGAACTATTTTTCATGTTGTTCGTAAGCAGCGACAATTCGTTGAACTAAAGCATGGCGCACGACATCTTTTTGAGAAAATTGGCAAAAGGAGATGCCTTGAACATTCTTTAAAATATGTAACGCTACCGATAATCCAGATTCTTGGTGAGGTAACAAATCGGTTTGTGTTATGTCACCTGTAATCACCATCCGAGAATGAAAGCCCAAACGAGTCAAAACCATTTTCATTTGAGCGGGTGTGGTATTTTGAGCTTCGTCTACAATCACAAAAGCGTTGTTGAGAGTACGTCCCCGCATGTATGCCAGGGGTGCCACTTCTATTACACCGCGTTCAATCAAATTAGGTATTTTTTCGGGATCGATAAATTCATTGATGGCATCGTAGAGTGGACGGAGATAGGGATCTACTTTTTGTTGTAAGTCTCCAGGCAAAAAGCCGAGTTTTTCACCGGCTTCGACGGCAGGACGAGTTAAAATAAGCTTTTCAAATTCGTTGGCAAGAAGTGCTTGCACGGCAACGACAACAGCCAAGAAAGTCTTGCCAGTACCAGCAGGACCGACGCAGAATGTCAAGTCTCGCTGACGTAGAGCATTGATGTACTGTCGTTGTCGAAACGTTTTGGCACGGATTTCTTCTCCTCTGCGAGTTCTGGCAAGAATATCTCGCTGCAACTCGTGTAACTCTTCTTCTTGATCGCTCTCTAGAGCCTGACGAGCTGTTAAAATATCGGCGCTAGTGATGCTATTGCCTTGAGTCCACAAATCTTCAAGCGATCGCACTAATCGACTAGCTAAATCAATTTGTTTTTCTGTACCAGCAATATGTAATTCCTGTCCTCGCAGCACCAGGTTAGCTCCTGTTTGCCGGGATATGGTTTTGAGATTTTCTTCTTGTTGTCCCGCTAGCGCGATCGCGCTTTCGATATTCGGCAGTTGAATTGGCAAGGCACCTGCCATAGTATTTCTTAGATGTGTGAGGAAATGATTCTTTTTATGCAAATAGCTTACTAAAAACGGCTGAATTTAGGGTCGCGTGGCAAGCCACGCGACCTTAAATGTAATTTTGGGGATAAATGTCAAAAGTACATGCAAGCATTACTGGCTTGACTTTGCCACAATAGCTTCTGAGTTTGGGAAACCCAGAAAAATTGTTACGGCTTATCCCGATTTTGTACCGGAAGATCCAAAATTCAAAATTATTCAATAAACCCGCGTAAAGGCGTTTACCGTAGGATAGCAGGCTTCTTGAAAACAATTATCCGGACTTTTTCCAAACCGCAGACACTCTGTAATTTACTTTTTAGTTGAAACTACTGCGGATCCGGGGTTTAACAATAGGTCGTGAGTCGTTTTCTTCTCTTGGTCTCGATTTTGGTGCTGGTAATCGCTCTTCCGAGTCTTCATCAAAAGACATACCTTCTCGACCTTGGGCATTACTGCCGTAGATATCTAGGTATACTGATTGTCCGGCTGTTTCGGCGGCTGCGGCAATAACCGTGCGAATTGCCTGGATATTGCGTCCTCCCCGACCAAACACTTTTCCTTTATCTGCGCTGTCAAAAGCGATGCGAATCCAAATTCGTTTGAGGATGTCAGAAATTTCACAATCGACGCTCAAAGATTGCGGAGATTCCAAAAACGGCTGCACTAAAAACTTTACCAGCCTAACGTAGTCAGGACTGGCTGTCCTCAATTTTGTTTCGTCGTTATGATGCGGCTTTTGCACTGAGCTGTTCAAAAACATTAGCTTTTTGTAATATGCTACGCACGGTGTCAGTAGGTTGAGCGCCTTGTTGCAGTCGCTTCACGATACCATCAACATCGAGTCGCACTTCATCGGTTCTAGGGTTGTAAAATCCAAGTTCTTCTAGGGGACGACCATCGCGGCGAGCGAGGCTGTTAATAGCGACAATACGATAACTTACTTCCCGTTTTTTTCCGTATCGCTTCAAGCGCAGTTTAATCATGATTGAGAAAATATTCTCCTATACGTGACCTATCAGTTTGTAGCTAGTTGATGCTGGAATGCTAATTTTAGCACTAGCCTAGCATTAACTGCTATGGGGTAATGGGCATTGGGCATTGGGCATTGGTAGTAGTTCTTTTCCTTTCCCCTTTCCCCTTTTCCCCTCTTCAAATTCCCCATTGACTAAAGATTACCAAAGCCTTTCTTCTTTTTGTCCTTCTTTTTCTTTTTGGCAGTTGCAGCACCACTATAACCTCGCCATCCTGGGGCGGGGGGACGATTGCCTGCTGGGTAGGGGTTGCCCATACCACCACCGCCGAACATACCCGGCATACCGGGGATACCGCCACCTTGACCCATTTGCTGCATAAGCGATCGCATCTTTTGAAAATCAGCTACCAACTTACTTACATCAGCTTCTCTATAACCAGAACCACCCGCAATTCTCCGCCGTCGGCTGGGAGAACTTGCCAACAAATCAGGATCGTGGCGTTCCTGTTTGGTCATCGAGTTAATCATCGCCTCACAACGCTTGAGTTGTGTTTCTCCGTGCTTGAGCTGATCGTCTGAGAGCTTGTTCATCCCCGGAATCATCTTGATGATACCACCGAGCGATCCCATGTTTTTCAGCAGGCGCAACTGTTTGAGAAAGTCGGTAAAATCAAACTTTGCGGATAAGATTTTCTCCTGCATTTTCTCGGCATCTGCCAAGTCCATTTCTTCTTGGGCTTTTTCTACCAAGGTCAGAACATCGCCCATTCCCAGAATTCGCGATGCCATCCGCTCAGGGTAAAATGGTTGCAGAGCCTCGACTTTTTCACCCACGCCGACAAACTTAATCGGCGCACCGGAAATTTGCCGCACCGAGAGTGCTGCCCCACCACGACTATCGCCATCAAGTTTGGTGAGAATCGCTCCAGTAATGCCGATTTGCTCGTGGAAGGTGCGGGTAAGATTTGCGGCTTCTTGACCGGTCATTGAGTCCACCACCAACAGCGTTTCGTGCGGTTGGACTATTTCTTTGATCCGCGCTAATTCCCCCATCATCTGTTCATCGATTTGCAAGCGCCCCGCAGTATCGATAATCACCGTATCAACACCTTCGGATCGACCGCGTTCGATACCTTGACGGGCAATTTCTACTGGATCGGCATCGCTTCCAAGGGAAAACACTGGGACGTCAATTTGCTTACCCAGTGTTATTAACTGATCAATAGCTGCCGGACGATACACGTCTGTTGCCACCATTAAGCAGCTGCGTTCTAATTTACGTAAATGTAAAGCTAACTTAGCTGTGGCTGTGGTTTTACCAGTTCCCTGCAACCCAGCCATCAGCACAACAGTGGGCGATTTTTCAGCTTGTGCTAAGGGAACATTCACATCCCCCATTACCTGCACCAGTTCATCGTAAACAATTTTAATGAACTGTTGGTCAGGTCGCACACCAGCAGTTACCTCGGCTCCCTGAGCCTTTTCCTCGACTCCGGTAATAAAATCTTTGACTACCTGAAGATTGACATCTGCTTCCAACAAAGCACGACGCACTTCACGCAAAGCGTCTTGAATGTTGGATTGGGAAATTTTGTCCTGTCCTCGCAGTTTCTTCCAGGCAGCTTCTAAACGGTCAGATAGAGCATCAAACATAATTTGGTTACAGGTAGTTAGCCGACAAGGAAGCTAGCAATAGCATTTGGGTGCCACTGTTAACTTCCGGTATTTTCAGGTGCTATTTACCAGCTTAGTAGTTTTCATTCCCTCTGTAGCTACCCAATACCTAGTGGTCTGATGAAGGCAAGTTTAAAGAAAATGGGTAATGGGGATTTGAAGACGGGTGTATGGGTGCATGGGAAAAGCCCAATTCATAATAAAATGTAATATTTATATCCCACTATAATATGGTGAGTTATTCTTAATACATTGTATTTATTCTCTGACAATAGAGATGAAGAATCTAAAGCGATCGCTCTTTCCCACCTGTAAATCTATCTTTAGCCAGATGACCCAGCCAAAGCTTCACATACTTCAAACATCTTTTAGAAAGAATGACTCTTAGGCTGCCTTCATACCGCTTTATCAAAGACGGAATTAGGCAGCCATCTGGAAGTGTTACAGATTAATACACCGAAAGCAAAGAATTTTACTGTTAAAAAAGATACATAGCTTGCTGGTTAGGAATTTATCTATCAATTCAGGATGCGATCGCCTTATATACTCTTATCAAAATTCCCTAATTAATCGGGCACTGCATTACCGATAAAAATTTCTTTAGTTTTCATACCTGTCTGTAACAAAATGCCTTAGTTGTGGCACGTTATGTCAGCAGGAGTGCATCATATTGTCTAATTTCGTATTTTGTCTTAAGTGCCAATTGAATCTCAGGCAGATTCTAGGCTGATTTCATAATTGTAGAAATAACAAGGAAGGTATTTAAATATGGCTCTAGCCAATCAGAAAAATAGTACTATTTCTCAAGAAGCCAAAGTACGATTCATTTTATTGTTCAAGCAAATTATTCTAGCTGCTGTAGGTATTATGGTAATACTGTTAACCAACGATAAATTACCAGCAATTATGGTTGGCTTGAGCTTTTGCTTAATTGCTTTTTTTGTAACCAGAAGCGAAAAGAAGCAACTTTTGCAAAAACCTCAATTGACATCTCAAACTAACAATTTGTCAGCAGAGACCTTGAACGATACGAAAATTAACCAGTTATCAGTTCATCAAGATTTGCTGGAAAAACTAGTTGACCAAATATCTGAAGAGCAATTAAGCAAAGCTCACTTTCTCCTTGCTAACCTCAGCAATGCTAACCTCAATAATGTCAACCTAGATGATGTATATTTTAGTGGGACTGACCTCAGTAGTGCCCAGTTAGTAAATGCCAGCTTTTTGAATGGCAACTTCAGCGGTGCAAATCTTACTAGTGCAAATCTTGCTAGTGCAAATCTCACCAATGCCAACCTCAGCAGCACTAATCTCAGCAATGCCAACCTCACGAATGCTCAGTTAGTGGATGTAAACCTCAGCAGTGCCAACCTCAACACTGCTCAGTTAATAGATGCAAACCTCAGCAATGCCAACCTCAGCGATGCCAACTTCAATGGTGCCAACCTCAACGATGCCAACCTTAGTGGTGTCTATTTATGGAATGGCAACTTCAACGATGCTCAACTAGTAGGTGTGAACTTTAGCAATGCCTACATGAACAGTGCCAAGTTGAACAATGCCAATCTCAGCGGTGCTGATCTCAAAAATGCTAAACTCAGCGATGCCAAACTTAAGAATGCTAACCTCAGCAATGTCGACCTGAGAGGTACAGACCTCAGCAGTGCTAACCTGAGGAATACTAACTTTAGCGATGCTAACCTCCAAGATGCGAATTTATGTGGGGCTAATTTAGAGAATGCGAATTTGAATAATGCTGACTTAAGAAATGCTGATTTGAGCAATGCTAACTTAAATAATGTGAAAGTCGAGAAAACTCGCTTTGGATGTAATCAAGGCTTTTGTGAAGAGATGAAGCTAGAGTTAAAGCTTATAGGGGCAATTTTTGAGGGTAATTGATAATTGGTAATGGGTAATAGTTAACCTCATTTAGGTATAAAGTCATATGACTAGCAACACTTTGATTCAGCCAGAAGAAATAATTCACTTATCTGGTATTAGTTGGCAAACTTATGAAACTTTGCTGGCAGAACTTAATCATAGTCGGCGCCTGCGACTTACTTACAATCGTGGGGATCTAGAAATCATGGCTCCTTCTCCTGAACATGAAATTTACAAAAAGATAATGGGTCGATTTGTCGAAACCCTCGCAGAAGAATTAAATATTAGCATTTATCCCCTTGGTTCTACTACTTTTAAACGTCCAGAACTGAGCGGAGCAGAGCCAGATGAATGCTTTTATATTAAAAATATCAACATAGTTAAGGGCAAAAGAAGAATAGATTTAGCTCAAGACCCACCACCAGATTTAGTTGTGGAAATTGATATTACTAGTAGTTCGGAAAATCGCTTTGAAGTATATGCAGATATTGGTGTGCCGGAAATTTGGCGATATGATGGCAAGTCTTTGCGTATTAATATACTTCAGAATCAAGAATATGTAATTGTTGAAAGAAGTTTAGCATTTCCTAATTTACCTATAGTAGAAATATCTAGTTTTTTACAACAGGTTGGGCAGAAAGATTATTTAGAGTTAGTTAGGGAATTTCGTGATTGGGTTAAAAGTCAAATTTAGTAAAATAAAACTTAGGTAGAGACGTTCCGGCGGAACGTCTCTACGAAAGGCGCAGAATTAGAGAATTATTTTTTCAGCAATAACCACTGTCTACTCTCCAGCTAACCACTAACCACTATCCACTAACCAAATCCTCTACAGCACTGGCTTTATTTGGCAATGCAGCTGTTAATACTTCGCTGCCTTCTGTTGTGACCAAAACATCATCTTCAATGCGGATTCCGCGTACATCGGCAAATTGAGATAAACGCTGCCAATTGACGACATGATCATATTTTGAGCGCAAGTTAGCATCATTTAAAATGGCTGGAACTTGATAAAAACCAGGTTCGATTGTAACTAACATTCCCGAACGCAGGGGACGATTTAAACGTAGGTAGCCTAAACCAAAGCGATCGCTTCTATTTCTTTTCTCTTCATACCCTGCTAAATCTCCCAAGTCTTCCATATCATGCACGTCTAAACCCAGCAAATGACCGATTCCGTGGGGGAAAAACAGCGCGTGAGCATCTATTTCTACTAAATCTTCCGGATTTCCTTTGAAAATGCCCAAATTTACTAAACCTTCCGCAATGACAGTGCAAGCTAGTAAATGAATATCTTCATACTCTACACCAGGACGGATTTTGGCAATGCACGCATCATGAGCCGCCAAGACTACATCATAAATATCTCTCTGGGTAGATGAAAATTTTCCAGATACAGCCCAAGTGCGAGTGACATCGGCTGCCCAACCCATTTCAGTTTCCGCACCGACATCAGCAAGTAGTAAATCACCAGGTTGCAAAGAATGGTGATAGCGATCGCTGTGGAGAACTTCACCATGAACGGTGACAATACTGTTGTAGGAAGTAGTCATGTTGTGTGCGATGATAACTGCTTCCATCGCTGCCCGAACTTCGGCTTCTATTTTGGCGTTAATTGTAGCAGCCATCCCCGCTTTATGCGCTTCGACGGTGACAGCAGCCGCTTTTCTCAACTCGCTTAATGCGGCTTCGTCGTGGGTGAGACGTACCGTAACAATTGCTTTGGCTAACTCAAAGTCAATTCCTACTGGCTGAATTTGTGGTAAGACTAATCTATCCAACAGTTGCGATTGTTGCGTCCAAGTCCCTGCATCTTGCACGGCAATTGTTGCCGCATTTAAGAGCGATAATTCTAATTCCACCATTGGTTTAGCAACATCCGCGCCAATTTTCTCGGCGATTTCTTCACGCAAAGGCATTTCTCCATGCCATAAAGCGCTACTAGGTTTAGGATCGTCCATAAATAGTTCTAACTTGCCGGCTTCCAAGCGAATAACCGCATTTGCTAAGGGAAGTCCCGCAAAATAGAGAAAATGACTGCTAGCGCGAAAGGGAAAGACATTTGCCGCGAAGTTACGCGGACTGTTGTTTCCTGACCAGAGAATTGCTGGAAAATCAATTAAACTGGCTAGTTTTTGTCTTCGCTGCCGTAGAGTATCGACGAGGGAGTTAGAAGTGTTTTGTATTAGCATGGGGCATTGGGCATTGGTAAAGAAGGAGGGGGAAAGGAGAAAGGAAAAGGGGGAAAGGGAAAAATTTTTATTCCTTTACCCTTTTCCCCTCTTCAAATTCCCTAGTCCCCAGTCCCTAGTCCCTAGTTTTTATCGTCGTCTTTTTCGTCTTTTTGGTCGTTGTTAGAACGGACAGGCTGTTGGTTAGTCTGATTATTGTACTGAGTATTTTGTTGATTTTGTTGCTGGGTTTCAGTCTGTGGCTTTGGTTCGTCCTGACCGCAGCTGACTAATCCCCCGGAGATTAGGGCTAAGTTGACAGCAGTGAAAATGCCCGCGATCGCTTTTCTCCTCAAGCTTCTGTTTTTATTCAGCATAGAATAAACAACTGTTGGAGTTAGAATTACTAATCCTACGATACTGCGATCGCCACTTGTTATTATCAAACTCTTGACAAAGATATCAAATTGTGAGTGAGTTTGTGACAATAGTTAAAGAAGCCTATTTCTCAGGTTAAAAAATGTCTGCTAAAAATCAAGTAAAGTTGAGCAACACGCCAATCGGCGATTGGTCGATTCAGCAATTGCCGGGATTAAGTCACGAAGAACTAGCCCAACTGCAAAACTGCGGTATCTTTACCACAAAAGCGCTCTTTCAACAAGGAAATAGTTTAGAATCTAAAGTGGCGCTGGCAAATAAATTACAAGTTAATCTTCAGTATGTAAATAAATGGGTGGCTTTGGCAGATTTGGCTCGGATTCCGAGTGTAGGAACGCAATATTGCGGATTATTGCTTCATGCGGGTATTGCTTCTGTAGCGCAGTTGGCTGAAACTCCGACACACAGATTACATCGACAAATTATGCGCTTGCAGGTAGCAACCTTCCAGCGACGAGATTTATGTCCGGCGATTGAGTTAGTGCAACAATGGTGTCAACAAGCAAAAACAGTTACGAGTTATAAATTCTGACTCCTGACTCCTAACTCCTGACTCCTAACTCCTGACTCCTATCTCCTGACTCCTATCTCCTCACTCTTTTACCAACACACCATTGAGGAATATATCAGCGAGTCCTTCTGCCATTTCTTTCATTTCTTCCGGGGAGGCGTCAGGTTGCATTAAAGTATTATTGGAAAATCCAGCGATCGCAAACATTCCTAAAAAAACTTTGGCAACTAGTTTAGCATTCGTCTGGCGATAGATGCCTCTATCCATCGCGGTTTGAAAGAAAGCTTCGGCAACATCGCTCATTTTATCAATCACTTCTAACTGAATGCGATCGCGCAAATCTGGGTGAAACTGCGCTTCCATAAAACAAACTCGCATCAAATCGACATTTTTGTGCATATTCCACATCCGCCGGCGCATTACTTGCGCGACAGCCTTATAACTGCCCATTTCACTCAATTCTGTGAGCAAATCTGTCAGAATCTCCACCCAACCGTTAGTCGCTACCTCAATCAAAATCGCCTTTTTATTAGGAAAATGACGAAACAAAGTACCTTCAGCTACACCAGCTGCCTGCGCTAAATCGCGGGTAGTGGTACCGTCAAATCCCTGTGAAGCAAATAACCGCAGTGCTGCGCTTAAAATACGGGTACGGGTTTGTGCTTCAGCTGGCGGGGAAGAATTAAAAACTCGCATAATAGTTACGGTAATGTTTCCGGAACAGGATTTGTAGCATTATTGTCTAACGTGAAGTATAAAAACCACAGAAAGCTTAATACAAGATTAACGCCCTGTTTGATTGGTAATTGGTAATTGGGCAATTTTGTTGAGAGGGAAAGGGGTAAGAAAGAAGAAATATTTCTCCCCCTGCTTCCTTGTCCTCCTTGTCTCCCAGTCCCCAGTCCCTAGTCCCTAATCCCTTTATTTTCCTTATGAAGCAGCTTAGTCACTTCTCACCAATTGTAGATTTTAGATTTTTCTCAGGCTCAAGCTTGAGAATACCGATTCGTCGGCTAGTTGTAAGCCTCATTTTGCCAATCTTTTTTTGTTGGGGGTTGTTACCTGAAATTGCTTTAGCCAAACAGCAAACCCCACCAGCACAAAGTTCGATTCAACCTTATTTAGATCGAGTAATTAAGGAATTAACGGAGTTTCGCCTTGATAATGGCATGAAGTTCATTGTTTTGGAACGCCATCAAGCGCCTGTAGTTTCCTTTCTTACTTATGCTGATGTAGGTGGTGTGGATGAGCCAAATGGAAAAACAGGTGTAGCGCACTTTTTAGAGCATTTGGCATTCAAAGGAACAACGTTTGTTGGTACAACAGACTACAAAGCTGAGAAACCTTTGTTAGACCGTTTGGATCAGTTAGCCAGTCAAATTCAAGTAGCGAAAGCTGCTGGTAAACAAGATGAGGTTGCTAAGTTATCGGCTGAGTTTAAAAATGTGGAAGCACAAGCAGCCAAACTAGTCAAGCAAAACGAGTTGGGGCGAATTGTCGAACAGTCGGGAGGGGTTGGTTTAAATGCAAACACTTCCACAGAAGCCACGCGTTATTTTTACAGCTTTCCTTCCAATAAGTTGGAATTGTGGATGTCTCTGGAATCAGACAGATTTCTCGATCCTGTATTTCGCGAGTTTTATAAAGAAAAAGATGTAATTTTAGAGGAACGACGTTTGCGGGTGGAAAACTCGCCTATCGGACTGATGCTGGAGAAGTTTAGCGATGCTGCTTATAAAGTGCATCCCTACAAGCGTCCGGTGATTGGTTATGACGAAGATATCCGCAACCTAACACGCGAAGATGTGCGTAAGTTTTTTGATGCGTACTATGTACCTAGCAATTTAACGATCGCTGTTGTTGGAGATGTCAAACCAAACCAGGTGAAACAACTAGCACAAACTTACTTTGGACGCTTTAAGGCAAAACCCAAAGCACAAACGCAAGTCCCGGTGGAACCTCCTCAAAAGCAAATGCGAGAAGTTACTTTAGAACTACCTTCGCAACCTTGGTATTTAGAAGGTTATCACCGTCCGGCAATTACTCATCCAGATAATGCAGTTTATGAGATTATTGGTAGTTTGTTGAGTAGTGGGCGCACGTCGCGGTTGTATAAGTCTTTGGTAGAACAACAACGTTTGGCACTAGGTGCTCAAGGTTTCAGCGGATATCCGGGAGATAAGTATCCTAATTTGATGTTGTTCTATGCTCTCACGGCTCCGGGTCACAATGTTGATGAGGTGGCGATCGCTTTAAGGAAGGAAATTGATGCTTTGAAAACTCAGCCTGTTTCCCCGATGGAGTTGGATCGAGTGAAGACGCAAGCTAGGGCGGGTTTATTGCGATCGCTTAATTCTAATATGGGGATGGCGCAGGAATTGTTGGAATATGAGGTGAAAACTGGTTCTTGGCGCAATTTGTTTAAGCAGTTGGATCTAATTGCGGCTGTGACTCCTGCGGATATTCAACGGGTGGCTAGGGAAAGTTTTACACCGGAGAATCGCACGGTTGGTAAGTTGTTGTCGAAGAAGGGATGAGAGTAATTAATAGCCTGCGTGTGCCTGCTTTGTACGCACAACGCCCCAGGCTTCTAGCCTGAGGGAGGGATATGAGAAACGAACCGCAAAGACGCGAAGGACGCTAAGGAAGAGATTATGTATAAGGTAAGGGGTAAGAGGAAGAGGGTAATGGGGAAAAGGCTTTTGTATTCGGTGATGCTTGGTTTTACCCTGTTGGTTTTGGGAATGTTTGATTTTGCTGTGGCAGCACCGGCAGCGAAACCATATACTGAGTTGCAGTTTGCACCTTTACCTGAGGTGAAGTTGCCGAAGTACGATCGCTTTGTGCTGGAAAATGGGATGATTGTATATTTGATGGAGGATCGCGATCTGCCGTTGGTGAGTGGTAGTGCGTTGGTGCGTACTGGTGATCGCTTTGAGCCAAGTGATAAAGTTGGTTTGGCTGAGTTTACTGGGGAGGTGATGCGAACTGGAGGAACTCGCAAGCATACTCCGGATCAACTAAATCAGATGTTGGAACAACGAGCGGCTTCGGTGGAAACTAGTATTGGTGAAACTTCGGCTGGTGCTGGTTTTGAGTCGCTTACTGAAGATTTAGAAACGGTGTTTGGGCTGTTTGCTGAGGTGCTGCGAGAGCCGGTGTTTGCTGCTGATAAACTGGAGTTGTCAAAGACGCAGGAAAGGGGTAGTATTGCTCGACGCAATGATGATCCTGATGATATTGCCGGTCGGGAATTTAGTAAATTAATCTATGGTTTGGATAGCCCTTATGCCAGAACGACGGAGTATGCAACGATAGATAAGATTTCTCGTGAGGATTTGAGTCAGTTTTATCAGCAGTATTTCTACCCGAATAATATGATTTTGGGGATTGTGGGAGATTTTGATTCTAAGAAAATGCGCGAACTTGTTCAAGCTAAGTTTGGTGATTGGAAGGCTAACCCCAATTTGCCTAAGCTTCAGTTACCTGCTGTGAAGCAAGCGAAAACAGGTGGTGTGTTTTTTGTCAATCAGCCACAACTGACTCAGAGTAACATTCTCATTGGACATTTGGGGGGACAGTTCAATAGTCCCGATTATCCGGCGTTGGGTGTGTTGAATGAAGTGTTAAATGGATTTGGTGGACGCTTGTTTAATGAAGTGCGATCGCGTCAAGGTTTAGCTTATTCTGTATACGGTTCTTGGAGTCCTCGCTATGATTATCCTGGTTTATTTCTTGCTGGGGGACAAACGCGATCAGATGCTACTGTCCAGTTTGTCAAAGCTATGCAAACTCAAATTAAGCGCATCCAAACTGAAAAAGTCACTTCCAGAGAATTGGCTTTTGCTAAAGAATCTACACTCAATTCGTTTGTTTTCAATTTTCAAGACCCGAAACAAACTTTATCACGCTTGATGCGCTACGAATATTACGGCTATCCGGCTGATTTTCTGTTCCGCTATCAAAAAGCCGTAGCTGCAACTACAGTAGATGATGTGCAACGAGTAGCGCAGAAATATCTCAAGCCAGAAAATATGGTGACACTGGTAGTCGGGAATCAAACTGCTATTAACCCCCCACTGACCCAGTTAGCAGCAGAGGTGACAGCGATCGATGTGACAATTCCCGGTTCACCGCAACCACAAGCCCAGAATTAAATAAATAGCAATCTTAGAGCCGAGAACTCCTGTATATAGTGTGCAGGATTCTCGGCTTACGCGTGCTTTTAAAATGGTACACATCTTGCACAAGCGCGATCGCTTAATTATTGATAAATATTACTAATAATATTGACAATTAGCCCCTAAGCTATGAGGGGTTTTATCTTTAATCTGTAACGCTTGATCGAATGTTAAGAAATACTTAAAATCAAGTTAATAAATACAGAATCAAAGATATTTTTCATTTGGATGAAAACTAGATAATTATTTATCTTTTGTAAATAGTTAATTAAGTATATTTTTTTTATTATTTTACGTTTAAAGAAAAAACACATTATTTGACAGTTGCATTGCTAACATCATATTTGTTATCTTTTCTCAGTGTATACTATTGATAAAATTCCCAAGGAGACAACATGATTATTTCTGATTTACAGTTTTGGTTTCCAGTTGAATATACAAACAGCATCATCGGGGGTGTAAAGACTAGTGCAAATGCTCAAACAGTCGCTTCATCAGGATTTGCTTATGCACAGGCTAATGCAACTTCCATTGGAGATATAACTTACGCTTCTACCACAACTAATACTAGTGTAACTAATACACCTACCGCCAGCATTAGCTATTCCTATGCAAATGCGGATGCTTACGCTTTGGATAACAATAATAGTTCCAATTCTTCCTACATCAGTATTTCTCTTTGGGCATCTACCAAATAATTGACGACACCCTACTGGTCATTTTATTGTTATCCAACTGATACTGCCTTTCTGAATGTTTCTTATTTACAGTGACCCCTTCCACAACAAAAGGCAAGGGGTTATTTAATTAGTACTGACGGATGAAAAACAAAATGTAGTCATCTCACAACAAAAACGCAAAGCTTTCCCAGTCTTCACTTGGAAGAAAGCTATCAGACTATCTAAGTACAAAGGTTTGGGTAATTAGTTAAGAGTAAGGTATTTTATTTTATAAGTATTTATGACTATCCCGGTAAAAACTTTAAGTATTATTTACATGAACTTTATCTAAAAATCGTAGTTATACCTTAGTATTGTTACTTAAGCAATTGGTGAAAAAATATCGTGTGCTTGCGGTTAAAATCCGTAATGATTAGTAGCTTACAAGTGGGCTGATGTCAAAAAACATCATTATTTGGTGTTGAAAAAATATTCTCTGACACTGCGGTAGCAGTAACTTGAGGTTTTATTCAGGTAGCTAATTCCGCCAATTAGTGGTGGTTTTTTTCAGTAAATCAACCAAATTGATACACAGATAATTTTTTATCAAGGATTGTATGAAGCAATACTTACAAATTGCAATGCGCTTTTGGCTACTGCTTACCCCGGCGATCGCCTGTTCTATGTTAGCAGCCTCACCCAGTCAGGCTGCTACTTTCGCTTCATCTCAAGGATTATTCAATTTTACAAACTTTAGTCAAAGTCCTTTTCAAGTTATAACTGATACTAACACTCAAACACTGACGATTGCGGAAAGTGGTATGGTGAAAGCTTTAGCTAACGCCGAAGCATTTTTTCTCACGACTCCACCATTAGCGTCTAATTCATCTTTGAGCGTAGCCTTTGGTGAAAATAGAGATTACTTAGGAATAGCAAATAGTCAGGCTTCAGTTATTGGTTTATTTGATGTAGATGCAGGTAAAGATTTTTCTTTTGATTTTTTAGCTAATTTAAATCTATTTTCATCAATAGATAATCCTCCCACAGAAAACGCCAGAGCCAGTGGAGACATTTCTTTTGCATTAATAGATGCAAATAATAACAAACTTTTAGATTTCTTTAGTCTGACTGGTAATGTAGTCACCGAAGGAAATAACGATTTTGTTGCCTATCAAAACAGCGGAAATATAACATTAAATAATCCCAACGTAATTTCTGATTTTGGAGGCAAGCAAGAATTTGCTAAAGCTTCCATTCAGGGTTATTTAAACCGCTCCTTTAGTAACAATACAAAAATAGCTTTGATAGAAGTGAAGAGAAATAGAGTTAGAGTTGCAGTACCTGAACCTTCAACTAATATCGCTTTATTCTTATCCGCTATTGTCATTGGGGCTAGATGGAAACGTCAACAAAAAGTCACGCCAAATATTAGGAAGCAAGCAGCCGAGGTTTAAAGGCAATTGATTAGTTAATTGTCAATAGCCAGCAAACGTGATGAAGTCTTACCTGTAGCTACTTGAGATAAATTAGCATTAACTTGCAACTTTGTTTCTTTGGAGTCAACGTGAGGCGATCGCCTCGTATGCGAACCAGTTAACAAGACCTCAGCGATCGCTTGCGAAATCGCAAAACCCGGACAATGTTCCATCCAGAAAAACTCACCCACAGGATTAATCTCAAGGAATATATGCCGACCGTCAGGTGTTAAAATGATATCAATTGCCCCATAATTTAAGCCAAAGTGAGCCATTAGCTCAAGCAGCTTGTTCTCTACATCCTGGGGTAAATCGTAAGGTTGCCAAGCATTGAGTAAGGCTATTCCTTGTCTTCGCCAGTCGTAACGAGATAGTTGCAAACTTTGGGAATCAACCGCAGCGGTAAATACACGCTTACCGATAATCGTTGTCCGCAATTCCAGCGCTTTGGGTACTTTCTCCTGAAATGTCATCGGACACAAATCCAATCCATCCAGATTGTCTAAATCTGCATCTGTAACCGGATTGGTGAATACTACATGCTCTTTTCCTTCGCGATCGTAGATAGCAAAGGAAGAGAGCATTTTCGCAATCATACCCTGCTCGCACTCTTGGGAAAATTCCTTGACTGCCTGGGGGTTATTTGTAATCAGCGTGCGTGGTGTATCTAAACCTAGCATTCGTGCTACTTGTAGTTGTAGCTGTTTATTATCGGCATGACGGATATTTGGCAATCTATCTAAGTGAAATGCCGGTATACTGGCAATCATACCCTGAATGGTGACACCAGATTCTTGAACAGAGGCTTGTCTTAGTTGCGAGTCCATCGTGTTGGGAATTCTGGCAGCGATCGCTATCCGTCGATACCAAACTGCTGATACTTCACTTAAATCTAACTTTTTATCTTTATCAACTATAATTAGTTGCTCTTTTTGTTTGCCGTAATAGACATTTAGCTGTACTTGCGTCGGAAATCTATCTGTATCAAAACGAAATGCGTTTCCTCCTTGCGCTGCGATCGCTTGCATTACCAAAGGAATGCTTTCGTTATCTTGGCTATGGGTAATTATTAAAACTGTCATGATCGAAATGCATGATTTTAAGGTAAATTCTTTATGAAAGCAACGCTTGTGCGATCGCTTCCGAAATCGGGTAGCCCAAATCTCGCTCTAACATTCCCCATTCCCCTACCGGGTTAATCTCTAAAAAAACGTATTCTTCTGCTGGTGTTATGTCTTTCTAATTAGCACAAGAACTACTTGATGAAGAACTGCTAGAACTAGTGCTTGAAGAAATATTGACTGAAACGGTTTGCCTAATCTCACCTTGATTATCGCCTGATGCTGTAGCTACGCTTTTTACCTCAGCAATCATTTTGCTATCAGGTGAGACTATACGTTTGATTACAACTTCATAGCGAGCCATGATAATTCAACCTGCTGTTGATTTTATAAAAGCCTAAAAAGCTATTAAGTAAATATTTATCAAATATACTTAATAGCTTTTTAACTGACACCACAATGATGTAAACATTAGGAAATACTAGGTGCTAGTGAATAAATCAAGATTGCCTGCCATTGCAAAAGATTCAGTATAAACACTATTTCCAACTGTCTGAATTTTTGCACCTGACAAAAGGTTTTTACCTGACAATATATATCCCTGAGTACCAGTTGTTTTATCAACAAAGTATTTTGTCTCGTACTTCCCATCTACAGGCTTTGTAATAGACACAAGCTCATACTTGTCAGCAGGTAAGAAGCGGGATAAAAATTCGGTTAAAGATAATCCTCCTTGCACTTGACTATTAGTAGGGAGTTCAGTTTCACAGAAACTGAGATTATCAATCTTTATTCTGCTCATAAAACCCTGGTTAAATAACTAGGTAGCTGAAAGCTTTTCATCAAAGCTTTCAGCCGTTTATATCTCGTTCAAACGTTTGAATCAGAAGTAGAGATAGAGGAAAGCAAAACGCCTTTCTCTATCTCAATCATCATTTTTACAGTTCAAATACTACTAAAAGTAGTACTAGTAAGATGTAGCGGAGATTGAGACACCGTTTGAAGATGAACTGTAAGGAGTTGTGCTTGTATTAGTAAATATCTGAGTAACGGTACCATAACCATATGCGTTTGCATCACTTTCAGCAGTAGCTATATGACCGCGAGCGTATACATTCGAGTTAACGTATTTGTTAACAGAAAAATATTCGTTGAAGGAGATATAGCTGGTGTCATAACCTAAGTTAAAACCACCAACAACTTCAGCAGATTTAACAACTTCCAAGTGATTCAAGTCTGAGATAATCATAGGTTTCTCCTGGGAAAATTATAGTCGTTTTCTGGGAATTAATGTAAGCGCTTGTTGTCTTTGGCTTACATTTATCAATATACAACATTGAATTGAAAAGTCAACTGTTTTATTTTCTTTATTTTGAATGAAATTCGCTTATTTCATAAATAAAAATATATAATTTAGTGTCCTAATTATTATTATTAAATAAATACGGAAAAGCAGTCAAAACAAGCATTTTGCCTTGACTAAAGTCAGCAATATTTAATTGCATTTGCTCTGCTTTTGGTAAATAAAACCTCAATTAGAAAACAAATAAAATCTGATGGCTTTAGTTGAAGTAAACATAAAAAGCCGAAAATGTAGGGTGTGTTAGGCGTAAGCCTTAACGCACCGTGATTGAATCAGATAATGACGTAATACGCCGAAAATGATTCAATATATCAAAACTGGCTGAAATCTTGTTAGCGTTAGCAGTTACTGAGATGGTTGTAAATTAGCATCATCTAACTGAGTGATAATTTCCGTCTTATCAACTTGTTGTTTTAACCAACCATTAAACAAATCAGTAATGATGGTTTGACGCAATTCATTATCTAATTTGGGTTGAATTATTTCTTCAACCCAAATTAAATACACACCTTTGGGCGTAGTTATTGGCTTGAGAATCTCTGGCGGAGTTGCAGCAAAAATAGCGGCAGCTATTTCCGGGCGAAATTCTCCGCGTCTTCTGATTCCTTGATATCCACCAGCGCGGCGAATTTCTGGATTGAGAATGTACTCGCGGGCGATTTCTTGAAAAGTAACTTCGCCTTCTTGCAATGCATAAAATAATTCCAACGCTACGTCTCTATCATCAAAGATGATTTCATAGGTAACGGCAGCAACATAATTAAGTTGGTTTTGATAAAAAAACGCTTCGACTTTATCTGCAAATAGATGATTTGCT
>JBPCQW010000065.1:0-5055 GCA_050997715.1 Hassallia sp. | reverse complement strand
CAGAAAGCCGGAGTCTGGGAGCAAATCTTAGAACATCTGCAAGCGATACCTTTCCTTCGGAACGCTACGCGAACGGTAAGCTTCGCTAACGCAGATGAATACGGAAACCTTGTAGTGACGGTTCATTTAGTCGTGAAATTTATCGTCAACGCAACATTGTGGAAGGTGCTATCAACCGCAGATCGCAATTTCGCCGCATTGCTACCCGATATGAAAAACTTGCTGCACTCTTTTACAGCTATGCCAAGCGATCGCCTCCATTCTGTTGTGGTTATAGTTTCAAAACACGCCCTAGCCTTTCCTGCTGCATTCTGCTCTAAAGCTCGTGTAACTTCAACTGTCCAATGATAATCTGAAGCAATGAAATCTGGACTCACCAACAACAGGATAAGCCCAGCTTGGTTGAGAGACTTATTAATTTCACCTTTCAATTCTTGCCCAGCTTTGATTTGGCGATCGCTCCAACTGGTAATAGTTTTTTCCCGCTGCAAAGACGCTAGATGGTTCTCTAACTCTTCCCCTAGCTCCTGATCCTTCTGGTGGTAAGAAATAAAAACTTCAACAGATTCCATAGGGGGCATTATTTATATATAGAAGAAGACTACACAAGCTTTTGCTCGATTTCCTCAAGCTGCCGATTTAATTGCTTTAGTTCTGTTTGGCTTTCCTGAATTTGTTTCTCTAGCTGGAACTTTCTCGCTGTATCTGTTTCAATCGAGTATGCTTGGCGCAGCTTACCTAAGCTGGTTGATGATGAACTGCCGATTGTTCACCAACTTCAACAAACACTTCCGGAGCCATCCAGCGACAGGTGTCACAATCAATACAGGAAGTATCGACATAAAAATCGCCGCTGACATTTTCTGGACGCCGCAGATTTAAATTAGCCATATTAAACTCCTTTTACCCACTCAGCAGGTGGCTGGGTAATTAACCCTTCATTACTAGGTTAGCAAAAGCGCCAAAAGACTCTTATTAATACATGCAAGCAACAAGAATTAGTGCGATGGTGCGAAGCGATCGCACTAATTCATCATCTACCAGTTTAAGTCCCGTTAAAATTAATCTTTTTCTCAGATCGCGCCCGAAACTACACATAAATTTTCATGACATTTTTTCTCGCTTCCCCTGAAAAGTTACTCGCTATGCTACCATCAATATGAGAATTAATTCGGCGACAGCGTTTGTTTTTAGCATTGACAGGTATTCTTCTTTGGTGTTTACAGACTTCTCTCCGAAATCTAAATCTCCGCACACTCATGATTTTGGAGACAATCTATGTCTATTTATGTAGGTAACCTCTCTTATGAAGTTACACAAGACGCTCTGAGTTCTGTTTTTGCAGAATATGGTGCTGTAAAACGAGTTCAGTTACCTACCGACCGTGAAACAGGTCGTTTACGCGGTTTCGCTTTTGTAGAAATGGGTTCAGAAGCTGAAGAAACAGCTGCTATCGAGGCGCTCGATGGTGCTGAGTGGATGGGACGCGATCTCAAAGTTAACAAAGCTAAACCCAAGGAAGACAGAGGTGGTTCCTTCGGTGGTAATCGCGGTGGTGGTGGCGGTGGCTATAACAGCTCCCGTAACCGTTACTAATCCTGCTTAGATTCAATTGTTAAGTTAATTGAATTAATGTAAAGGCTCAAGCAGTAAGTACTGTTTGAGCCTTTTTTGGCATTTTCAAAGCGGTTAGGAAGCGCACATTTTTCTAAATCGGGTTCTTCAGGGTCTGCACCCTAGAAGCCTGCGGTTTTTTTGGCGATCGCCTTGATGTCCCTTAAAACAAGATATCCTCAGGAAAAACCCGGTTATATTTCCGCCAATTAACTAACCAAATGCAACTGACTTGCGACAACATTAATTACACGATGAGTCAAAGCAAGACTATCAATCACCATACTCAGACACAACAGCATCATGTAAGAGATCGAATAGAGAAATAAATCTTTAGCCAAAGTGCGATCGTCTGGATTGTGTAACAAACGCCAAGCTTTGACAATAAATAATCCCCCTAACAAGAGTGCGATCGCGCCGTAGACAATTCCCGTAGCGTGTAACGGATAAACTAACAGCAGCGTTGTTGGCACCAAAATCAGCGAGTAAAACCAAATCTGCCGCACCGTCGCTTCATTGCCAGCAACAACTGGTAACATTGGTATCCCGACTTTTGCGTAATCATCCCGAATCATCAACGCCAAAGCCCAGAAATGGGGAGGTGTCCAGACAAAGACAATCGCAAAAAGTAACCACGCAACCCAACTTAAAGTTCCTGTGACAGCCGCCCAGCCAACCAGCGCCGGAATCGCCCCCGCAGCGCCACCAATAACGATATTTTGCGTGCTAGAGCGTTTTAGCCAGTGAGTGTAGACCAGAATATAGAATACAATACCAGACATTGCCAGGATTGCAGCTAGTAAATTGGCAAATACCGTCAGCAGACTAAAAGAAAGAACACCCAAAGCGATCGCAAAAATCAAAGCATCACGAGGCTGTATTCTACCCGAAGGCAAAGGACGATGGCGCGTGCGCTCCATATCATAATCAATATCTCGGTCATAGATACAATTAATCGTTTGAGCGCTAGCAGCTGCTAAAGTACCACCAGTCAGAGTTACTAACAACAGCAATGGATCTACTTTTCCCTCACCAGCAATCCACATACTACCAGCAGTGGTAATCAATAGCAGCGGAATAATCCGAGGCTTAGTCAGCTGGTAGTAACTTTGAATAACTTGGGGAAATGTTTGGTGGTGCTTCGAGACATTAGTCTCAATCATGTTTGCCCTAATTCCTTATTTGTTCAATAACTTCTGTGCGATCGCGTGTTGCCTCTGGCTTTCATAGTCCAACAAAAAGACAGACTTTTAGCACTTGCGTTCTTAGTTATGGATTCACTCCATCTACACTTATAGTCGCCGTGACACCAGATGAGTAAGCGTTAATACCACGACTTAGAGCCAAGTCACGCAACGAGAGAACCGTGAAAATTACCAAAGTACCCAGCAAACAGGCGCCTATAAGTTGGTGAGAGACAGTAAGTGGCTCGACTTGGAGATGTAACTTAAAAGTGGCAACTCCCAACAAAATCTGTAAAACTAGCAATCCAGAAGTTATCTTAGCTAATTGCCGTAAAGCTGGATGTAGTGCTGGTGTACGCAATGAGAAAAATACTACAGCCAAAGTTGCTACTGTTGGCGGCACCACCCCACCGATATGACTGTACATTACAGCACAAAGTTGAGAACCGCCAAAGCATTGATGTAGTGCCCAGCGAGATCCGACCAAAGCACCAAGCAAACTTTGTAGATAAACCAAAATAGCGGCGGTTAAACTTACCCAAGGTAACTTACCAACAGTTCCAGTTCCTTGGTAGGGGGCGAGTGCCGTGCCGATAACTAGTAGAGTAATGAAAAATAACAATGCCGTTGCCAAATGCGCGGTGACGATATCAAAGCGCAAAAGTTGAGTTACGGTGAGTCCACCCAAGATGCCTTGGAAGACAATTAAAAACAGCGAGAAAAGAGAAGCCCAAGGAAGCCAGTTGGGTACATATCGACGATGCCACCAGCTTAAGATAGCGAGTGCGATCGCGCTTAATCCAATCAACGAAGCATCCAATCTGTGAAACCACTCCAGAAACACTTGAAAATTCATTTGTTTAGCTGGCACAAGTTCCCCGTAGCACAAAGGCCAATCTGGGCAAGCGAGTCCAGCATTCATCACGCGGGTGGCACTGCCTATTGCCATCAAAATTAAGGTGGCTACACAAATTTTCCACACCAAGCGACGAATCATTTCCTTGGGTTTTTGCTGCTCTTGTGCCGCTTCATTTTGTTGTTCTAGGGCAAATTCGCTCATGAATGATACCTTCACACCAGCTCTTTGTAAGCCTTTAAATTTCTAAGATTTGTCACATATGAGACACTCTGCCCGAAAAGCGCAAGTGTCGTTCTCATCTCCACCCTAGCGTATAAACCAAGGTTAAAGATTAGCTCTGATTTATACTGTGAATGACCGAATCGACTTTTAGCCAAAAGCTTTAGAGAATTTTCTTTTTTGTCAGCATTTGATTAATGGCAATCATTTAACTGTTCTAAATTCTTTGTTAAATTTTTCTCGCTGATTTACATCTATCCTTGGCAATATCTAGCAAATCCCCCTAAGGAAAAATGAGAAAAGCTCCGAAAAAAATTAATAAAAATTTCAGCCCTTTATACTCAATGTCTTATAGGCTGGACTACCGTAGTAAGTAAGTAAGCAGCTCTGTCCAAAATAGTAAAGTCATTAACTCTAATCAACCGTGAAAATTCCAAGTTCAATCTGGACGTTACTCATTGGCATCCTGCTGACACTGGTCAGCCTCTGGTACGGTCAAAATCACGGTCTGTTGCCTACAGCAGCAACTGACGAAGCCGAGTTGGTGGATGGTCTGTTTAACACGATGATGACCGTCTCAACGGGTATATTTTTGCTCGTCGAGGGTATTTTGATTTATAGTGCCATTAAATACCGTCGTCGTCCTGGCGACAACGAAGATGGACCACCCGTCGAAGGCAACGTACCTTTAGAAATTCTTTGGACGGCGATCCCAGCAATTATTGTTCTCGGTATTTCTGTTTACAGCTTTGATGTGTACAACGAAATCGGCGGCTTTGACCCCCATGCCGTCCACGAAGCCCCGATTACTCAGCAGTCGATGAAAATGCCTGGGGCAGCGATCGCAGCAACTTTAAACGACACTCCGCCCAGCACAGAACCCAACCTGAATCAGCAGAAGTCTGATGAGGCAATGCAAGACCCCGCTACAGCAGCAGTCCGCAATGCCGATCAAATTCCCCAAAAGCGAAATGCCCCTGGCGTAGGTATTGTTGCTCCCACCATCGGTCCGGTTCCTGGAAAAGCAGGCAAACCACCGGCAATGGTAGTCAACGTTACAGGTATGCAGTACGCATTCATTTTTACCTATCCGGAAACTGGTATTACCACCGGTGAACTGCACGTTCCCATCGGACGCGAAGTGCAACTCAGCATGTCAGCAAACGATGTAATTCACGC
>JBPCQW010000619.1:0-6415 GCA_050997715.1 Hassallia sp. | reverse complement strand
TCTACTAAGTATAGTCCTGCTAAATACTCAGCCAAAGGGTCTAGAGCAAACCTAATTATGCCTGATTTTCCTGACTTAATTAAATGGAGTTTTTTCTCAAAATGCTCAAGGGAGTTATCAGCTTTTTCTTTTCCCAAGGCAACAATCACAGACTCACGCTCTACATAACTTGGCTTATAGTCCCGCTCAAGACATTTCCAAGCAATAAGCTTGGCATCGAATTCAAGTGTATGATATTCCTCATTCGTCAGTCTTTCCACTTCCCGATTGAGCTTTTTTAAGTGGTCAATTATCAAGTCAGGGAGATGATCAAGACGAGGCTCCTTGAGTGATGAATTCTCCTTGGCATTAATCATTCGCTCTGCATACAGTTTAGCCAGCAAAACTGTAATTGTTTTCTTATCACCCACTATGCCTGCAAGTTGGGCACATTCTTGCAAAAACTCTTCTTGATCCTGAAAAAGTGCCCACTTTTGGCACTGTTTCAAATACTGCTCGATAAAGTTTGCTAACTTACCGCCATCGAAGCGGAGAGTCGTAATCTTGTTGTCAATTCCGTTAAATTTTTCTTCAATTCGTGAGGTAATTACCAAAGCATTCGCTGGAAACTCTGGAATTTCCGGATTAATCTTTTCACGGGTTTGTTGACTCATTTCCGAGAAATGATCGACAATCAAGAGAATCCGGCGTTGTCGTAGGAGTTGTTCTACTAGCAATTCATCAACAATCTTTTGTTCGCCGTCGCTCAGATCCTGGATTTGTCCTACAATGTCTTCCATCAAAGGCTTCATGCCTTCTCCTGACTGCAATTTCAGTTCTTGCTCAATTAAAACTGGTAACATTAAGTGTTGAGTCAGGCGTTTGGACTTGTCCTTTATCATTGCCCATTTCGCAATCTGACAAGCAATGGTTGTTTTTCCTGAACCTCCCTCTCCCCAAATCAGCAGTCGCACCCGCTTTTCTTTTTCAAAAGTTTTCCTCAAGTCTTCCGTTGTCAGTTCTTCAATCTCCTGCTTATTTAACTCCACAGGGAGAGAAACGTAATCCTTGCGCTCATCAACGGTTTCATTTTCCTGGAATTTTTTCTCAAAAGTATCAATGTGTTTCTCAACCCAAGCATCCAAAACTCTGGGACGGTATTTGAGCCAAATTACAAAACCAAGTGGTAGTTTGAATTCTGGAATGATTCCTAACTTAGGAACCTTCAATTCCGCAGGTAGCCGTAGTAGCCAAAGAGGAGAGAACCAAAGAACTCCCACGTACAAAACTCCAACACCTCCAAGAATTGCCAGCACTACAGTCAATGGCAGATCCGACTTTTTCTCATCATCAGATTTTTCCCCTTTCTCCTGCTTTTCCTGCTGTGTCGGTGTAGTCTTTTTAACTTCAGCAGGTTGACTCGCTTGGGGTGTAGACTTGGCAGGTGTTTGAGCGTATATTAAGATATTATCCTGCTTAGTGTTCGCCTGCGCCCAATTGTGACTTGTCAAGAAGAAGGGAAATGAAACTCCCAACAGGGCAACTTTCAGGAATGCTAACAAAGGTTGATTAGCGTGCTTGGTCATGAATTAGACTCAGCGCAAGGGAGATAGCAACAAGATTTTGTGCTAATTCTAACGTTTTTCCTGGGTAAGCAAGCGATCGCCTGAATCTTTGAGTTTATCCCCAACAGGCGATCGCCCGAAACGGATTGTATCCATATACTTTTTTGGTCAATTCGACACAAAAATCTCAAATCCTTGCGATTATTTGTTAATAATTTGCTCCACCGAAACAGAAACATCTGGGAACCCAAGCGGTTGAATTATTCCCGCAGTTAGTGTCAGTTTTGTGGCGTAATCTCCGTCTAAGGGTTCTCTAAACACCACCAAATGTAACTTTTTGAGATTTACAACCCAATACTCAGGGATACCCACTTCGGCGTAGATTTTGCTTTTTCTCTCTAAATCTTTCTCCAAACTAGAGTTAGCATACTCAATCAGCCAAAAAATATTTTCTGGATAGGGGTGATGCTCTCGGTAATCGCGCCCTAAACGTTGGACAATAGCAATATCTGGCTCTGGTTCGGAATCGTTGGGTAAGGTGATAGGCTTGGCTTGACGAATTTTGGCACGTTCAGCCAGTAATTTTGCCAGATACTCTCCAGCCTCATGACTACAATAAGCGTGTGGTTCTGCTTCTGGGGACCCGATCGACAATTTCTCCCTTCAGCAGTTCAACTTTGCGATCGCGCAAAATCTCAGCAGCAATCATCCGGTGATATTCGTCAATCGTCCACTTAGCAGCGATAAAAGTCATGCGATCGCCTAGCGACTCAATAATGAGTATCGCTCCTCCCAATTATTATTTTATTTTCGCATATTAAAGCATTCTAATTATTCACACTCACAGATCAACACTCGCTGTCCATTTGTTCGGTGACTTACCATCAAAAAACGCTACACTCGGTTTTCAAATAAATGAAACCCGGCAACGGCATTGAAACTTGCCGATAAAGAAATATAATTCATCTACCATCGCAATTTTCAAAATTGCCAAAGCGATATACTAGACAAGTAAATTAACAAAAATTAACAATGGTAGAACGTCCAATCAAAAAATCGGAACGTCAGGCAAAAGCAGGTACTGACAGCGAGTCAGAAAATTCGGATTCTATCCCGACTGCTCAACCCAATCCCAAAAGCTCAAAACGGAGTAATGACCGCTCGGAGGGTAGAGGCAAAAAAGCATCCTTTGGGGATGAATCCAGGCAATCGGTTAATCCAGCCTTGGCACGGGGTCCAAAACCTGTGAAACCTCAGCCCAAAGTTATTATAGAACCGGAAAGCGAATCAGAAGCAATTTCTGAAGAGTCTCAAGATTAAAAAGTAAAATTATCAGGATAATTCAAATGGTGGTCTATTTCGGTAGTTTGGATTATCCCTTTATTGCACCGATGCATAAAAAGCATTCAGAAATAGACAAACAGGTGACAATTAGACGTTTCATCACATGACCTCGCTCGTTCCTCCGCTTCAATTTTTTATTTTTAGTTTAAAGCAGACGCAATTAATATAAGTCTCATTATTTATTATTTAGCTTAAACAGGCATATGTTGAGGGGGGCAGCGTTAGGTAAAACAGCCTCCATGAACCCAATAAAACGATTTTGGGAACTTAAAATCGCTTCACCAACATCAATTTCCTACTTTAGGTTAAACAATCCATCCTTGGGAGGAAGTTTATATCACCTCTTTGGATAGAGCCGTTTATGCAAATTCAGAAGTTATTCTGACAATACATTGAAACACGGTTTCAAATCACACCAGCAGATATAGGTTGTGGTTTTCCACTTAGAAAGCCTTCAACACTGTTTAGCTCTGACTTTATCAAACTTTTACCTTCGTAAAAACAACACATATGACTAACCCCAACGATAACAAAAATTACCGCGAAGTTCAGGAAGAAAGTTACACTGATAACAACGGAAATATTCACACTGACGTGACACGAACTTCGGAAACAGTCAACAATAAAGTAGATCCGAAATCCTACGAGAATGGTTATGTTAATGGGCAAACATCAGAGCGTGTTTACCAAGAACGCGATAATGAAAACGCTAATCGTGGATTGTTAATTGGTGTTTTACTTACAGCCTTAGCAGGGTTGATCGGCGGTTCTTTGTGGTATTTTAGTCAAGGCGATCGCGCTGTGGATAATACTGTTGCACCAGTAGCGGTTCCTGTACCTATTAGCAGCCCAACTCCTACAGTTACTTTAACGCCTCAACCCCAAACTACAATTATCGAAAGAACCAAAGAAGTTCCAGTTCCAGTTGAAAAAACTAAGGAAGTTCCAGTTTTTATACCCGTACCTCAACAGAAAGCTGCACCCGCACCAACGGTGAAACCTAACATTAACATCACTGTTCCGCCTCAACAGCCTGCGGCTAAACAAACTGCCCCTACACCAACATCGACAACCCCGTCATCAAGCTCAAATAGTAGCAGCAATAGCACCTCTACTTCTACTTCTACTCCTACAGGAACTCCCGAAGAAAAACAAAATAAAACAGATGTAACACCCAGTAACAGTTCTTCGTCTACGGAGAACGATAATCAAGATAGTTCCGCTCGGTAATAGCTGACCTAAAGAGCGATTTTCATCTGAGTGAGGTACAAGCGGGTGGGCACTCTCTGCCCACCCGACAATAATTTTACAGATTTATGCTGTACCTTATTTACCTGCAATCTGAGGTTATTACAATCCTACCCAGATACTACCTTCATCCACACGGGTAGGAAAAACAGCTAGTGCTTTTTCTTTAGACATCATCCCCAGCACCTTGCCAATACCGGGAGGAAAAGTACTCCATTCCTTGATATTACCGGTACGTAAGTCGAACGCACTGCGGTGAAAAGGACAAATAATTGCTCCATCTTCTGTTAGTTTGCCCTTTCGCATCGGTAGCCGCAAGTGCGGACAGGAATTTTCTACAGCGTATATTTGGTTGTCATGGTGAAGCAGTAGAATAGCGCGTTGTTCAACTTTGACAACTTTCCGCTCATTGGGTGGTAGTTCATCTTGAGTTAATACTTTAATCCAATTCATACAAGCCTCGCAGCTATGGCAGATTTGGGAATTTTATGCGTTTTTGGCTTCCTGATGGGCGATCGCGTACATAATTTCACACTCATACAGTAATGGAATAAAAATTTTCCCCCTGTCCCCTTTCCCCGTCCCCAATCTGATGACGCTTGCTCGACAACCGATTAAACTGTGGATAATATGTAGCGATTGTTGCTATCAACAACACTTACATAAATTTCATGACATTCATAAACATTCCTAAATTCAATCTTATATCTAAAACCACTTATGTCAGTGTATCAACCTAGTTGCGGGGAAGCCGCTGTGATAATTGGGGTTTGCAATCAACAAAACGGCGATTTAAAGGCAAATTCTGCTTCTGTGGGTGTCCTTGCCAAAACAAAAGGCACTATATCTAATTTTCTGGCTCCCCTCACCCAGGATACTTTTAAACAGGTTGTTACGGAAGTAGAACAAAAACTGCTGATTGTGAATCAAACCCTTTCCATGTTGGATTCCCAAGGGTTTGAAACTATTTTGCAAGAAATGTTACACACGATAACACTGAAGACAGGGGAATTACTGGGAGCCGAGCGAACGACGATATTTTTATTAGATGAAGAGAAACAAGAACTTTGGTCAATTTTGGCAGAAGGAGAAGGCGATCGCTCTCTAGAAATTCGCATTCCCGCTAATAAAGGAATTGCGGGTGAAGTTGCCATGCATAAAAGAGCGATTAATATCCCCTATGATTTTTATGAAGATCCGCGATCGGTATTTGCCCAAGAACAAGAAAAAAGAACCGGCTACCGCACTTATACAATGTTAGCTCTGCCGTTATTAAATCAACAAGGGCGATTAGTTGCAGTAGTACAATTACTCAATAAATTATTATCTCCTGATAATCCAGATGCCTCTTCCGAGCGAATTGATGTTAGAGGCTTTACCAGTGCTGACGAACAATTATTTCAGGAATTTGCCCCTTCAATTCGCCTAATTTTAGAATCATCACGCTCTTTTTATATCGCAACCCAAAAACAAAGGGCAGCAGCAGCGTTGATGAAAGCAATTAAGTCTCTCTCTCAAAGCAATCTCGACTTAGAAGACACCTTGAAGCGGGTGATGGACGAGGCAAAAGAACTAATGAACGCCGATCGCAGTACTCTATGGTTAATAGATCGTGAAGCGAGTCAATTGTGGACGAAAATTACTCAAGATGATAATTCTACCAAAGAGTTGCGAATCGCAATCGGTAAAGGCTTTGCTGGCAAAGTAGCAGAATCTGGCAAAACGCTAAATATTCCTTTTGATTTATATGACCATCCTGACTCTGATACAGCCAGACAGATGGACAAGCAAAATGGCTATCGCACTTGTAGTTTACTTTGTATGCCCGTGTTTAATGCCGATCAACACTTGATTGGTGTTACTCAACTAGTAAATAAAAAGAAATCTGGCGATTTTCCCAATTATAACCCGAATTTGTGGCCCAAAGCGCCTGAATGCTTCCAAGCTAGTTTTGACAGCAACGATGAAGAGTTTATGGAAGCTTTTAATATTCAAGCCGGAGTAGCGCTGCAAAATGCCCAGTTGTTTGCCACAGTCAAGCAACAAGAACAAATGCAACGGGATATTTTGCGTAGTCTTTCTAATGGAGTGGTTTCTACTGATAAAACTGGGTTAATTATCGCCGCTAATGAAAGTGCCCAGCGTTTGCTAGGATTGGAGCCAGAAGACCGATTAGAAGGTAAATTAGTTACTGATGTGATCGGCATCAAAGAAGGTGACTTTAGCAAGTGGTATCAGGATGCTTTACAGGCAGCCGACTTAAAAGACCGCCAGCAGTA
>JBPCQW010000563.1:0-8808 GCA_050997715.1 Hassallia sp. | reverse complement strand
TTGCACTCATTCATGAATGCGCGATCGCATTTATAGAGCTTTTTCCCCTTTCCCCTTTCCCCTTTATCTTTGAGGGTAATATTGAGGATTGGTTATAGGGTATTGATAACCGCTTCCCATGTTATTGGGTGAAGGATTCATGTATGGGGGTGGATAACTTCCTGTATTGTTGGGTAGAGGTGTCATGACTGGTGATTGATAACCGCTTACAGGTGGAGTGCCTCCCATTGGGTTGGTTTGAGGTGTCATCACTGGGGGTTGATAACCGCTTACAGGTGGAGTGTTTCCTATAGGGTTGGGTGTAATCGGATTTTGGCTGAATTGTTGATAAGCTATACGAGAAATTGCGCTGATGAGTTTTTCGGCACGAGGATCGTTATTCGGACGTTGTATCATGACAGTGGCGATGTAGCGCTTGCCAGTGGGCATATCAACTAAACCAACATCCGCTAACATTGTACCAATATCGCCGGTTTTGTGAGCAATCATTGCGCCGGCTCCCAAGCCAGAGGGTAATAGTGTATCTCTCTCAGTATGGCGCATGATATCGAGCAAGCGATCGCGCGATTGCATACTCACTAAATTACCTTGATTCACCATTGCCAGCAAATTACCCAATTCTTTGGGACTGGTGGTGTTTGTACCTTCTAAATCTGGTAATTTGTTACGAATAACGGTGCTTGTCAAACCCCAGCTGCGAAAACGTTCATTTAACGCTTCTACACCACCTAATTTGGTAATCAGCATATTTGTAGCGGTGTTATCGCTGATTGTAATCATTTTCGTGACAACTTCCAGCGCCGTGTATTGAGTTCCCACGGGTTTGTACTGCATATTTCCCGAACCACCTGCAACCATATCCTGCTGCATGGTTAGAATTTCATCTAGGCGAATTTTGCCTGCATCCACATCCCGAAAAAAGGCAACCAAAATCGGCACTTTAATTGTACTGGCTGCGGGAAAACTTGCACCAGCATTCACATCTACATAACCCCCACTATTCAAATCTACCAAGAAAACTCCTGGAGTCAAATTTGGATTTGCCAGTGCCAAATTTTGCACAGCAGCTTTTAAGGGGGTGATTTCCTGAGATAAATATAAACCTCCACCAGTAGCAACTTGGGAATTCTGGGTAGGTTGTGCCTGAGTTTGCCCAACATTTTCAGTATTAGATGCCGTTGATGCCGAGTTAATCCGAGAAGCAGGATCTAAAACTGATAGCATCGTACCTGCGATCGCACCAATACCAACTCCGACAATTAACAAGCGCATGGCATACAACAACGATCTTGCCATTGGCTTTAATCGAGTTTTGCGCGATCGCTTACTTATTTTTGATCCCATTGGCTTTTGCTTTCGCATCGGCTTTAAGTTCGCACCGCTGGGTTTAAAGGGTGGTATTCTTCCTTTGACAGCAGATGGCATAACTAACCCAGGTCGTGTCTTCGGTGCCCCTGGAGGAGTAAGTGTAGTGCTGATTTTTTGGGGACGCGAGAGTCCTTGAGACACGCTTTGTGATCGCGGTTTGCTCTTTTTCTCTTTGTTTTGTGCTACTGGTTGCACTTTACGCTCAACTTTGCGTCGGTTGCTGGGTTGACGCCGTGATAAAGCGATTAGTTTGTCACTTGATTCTGACACTGCTACTCCTTATGACCCACTCTTTAAAAGTTTCTTGCATCCCGACCCAAAACTTATTGCAACACTTTAACAAGAATTCAGAAGTTAGGAGTCAGGAGTCAGAATTCAGAAGGAATTAGTGAATAAGGGGGTTTAAGTCTCTCACCAAATCAAAGATTTAGTAATTTTCAATTATAGTAATGTAAATACCCTACTTAGTTGCAATTGTATATTCTAACTCCTAACTCCAGACTCCAGACTCCTAACTCCTGATCTGTACATACTAAACGATCAATTACAAATTTTCACGATCGCTCTTTCCCCCTATAGCCCATTCTACCTGCCGCAAAATTCCCTGTAACATGGCTACTTCCTTAGTTCGCAACCCAGTCCGATTGTAAAGTTGTCGAAATTTTTCCATCCGGCTAGCTGCCGTGTGCGGATAAACATAACCAATTTCCAACAAAAGCGATTCTAGTTGCTGGTAGTATACTTCCACAACTTCAAGGGGTGCGAGTTCAGTTTTGCTTGAGCTTTGATTATTACTTTGCTTGGCATTTTCTGCCAGTTCATAACAGCAAATTCCCACAGCCGTTGCTAGATTCAGCACTGGATAAATAGAATCGGTGGGTATGCGAATAAATCTCTGAGCGTAGTTTAATTCTTCATTACTTAATCCCCGGTCTTCTGGACCGAAAATCAATGCTGATTTTTCTGGTTCTTCCAATAACCAGGGTAATGCATCGCGAGGATTTTCTAAAGGCGTTTCCCAATCACGCACACGAGCAGTTGTAGCGATCGCTCTCACACATCCTTGCAATGCTTCTGGCAAAGTTGCCACTGATACGGCAGATTCTAAAACATCGTCGGCATGAACTGCCATTTTTTTTGCTTCCATCCCCAAAAAGTCACATTGAGGATTGACTAATACTAGATGATATATCCCGAAATTTTTCATTACCCGTGCTACAGACCCCACATTCATTGGACCTGCTGGTTCTACCAACACAATTTTTAACCAGTCCAATTTCATTTCTTGCATCGCCTTCTGCCTGCATAGTGTCTTGATATTTATTGTACGCAGCCTAGGTGAATGCTTAAGCAAAGTAGAGACTTTGTACAGCGCGGAACGTCTCTAGAATATGTATTAATATTTTACGTGCCTGCACTAGAACATAGACTTTATTCATAATAGCGATCGCCTCAACAATCTTTTTGTCGAACTCATGACAACGGCTAAAAGTTTACATTCAGAATGAAACAGATTTGCTAAACTACAATATTAAATTAAATATCTATCTCAAGTAATATTTTTATAGTTAAACAAAAAAAGCTTGGTTCGCTATCCGCTATTGGTTTGCTCGGAAGCCTAGCTGTATTGTCTTTACCTCAATCTACTCAAGCGTGTAAATGGATCAGTATTAATTGACTTTTAATTATTTCAAAATATACAAGTAGTTGTTGCTTCAAGAGCAAAAAGTTAAGTCAAATTTAATGAAGCCTTGACCAGTAGTTAATGCTCGGTTGATAAGTTCGTCTTGGGACATTAAGGGAATTCAAAAATCAGTAAGTGCAACCAACAATTATTGTCGGCTTGAAATGAGTTATCTATTAGCATAAAAGGAACACTTTGCTGCAAAAAGATAATTTGATTCGCTTCTGAGAATATTGGAAAATTCAATCCTGATACTTTAGTAGAAAGAAGTTTCGACCGTCACTTACTTTGTTTTGAGTACCCCAAATTTGCAAAAAATCTAAATCGGGGTCAACATGGCAACATTGAATTTTGATCGCTTACTCTCCAGTCCAATCAGACGGCGACCTCGTAGAGTTTAATGTTCTAGATACTCGCCAATACCGCTCTAACCAGCCTTGTAATGATAGCATCGAACCTCGTTGCCCTGAAGCTTTCGACCCAAATGCCACCATGACTGGTTCTGAGCAGGAGCAGTGGTTATTTAAAGGACTTGATCGTTCTCGCGCTCGTTGGAACGTGCTTGCTCAACAAGTTGTCTTTACCCAGCACGACTGGACAGCAGGTCCAGAGTCAGCGTTTAACATCGATGCTTGGGATGGTTATGTAGTACCTCGCCAAAGAATCCTTGATTTTCTCAAACAACGCCGACCTTCAAACCCGGTTGTGATTACAGGCGACACTCATTCTAGCTGGGTCAGTGACCTGAAGGCTGACTTCAATAATCCTGATTCGGAAACAGTCGGCACCGAGTTTGTTGGTACATCAATTAGTTCCAGTTTTGGAGCCAGCGATCGCATCGAAGCAGCTTTGCCAGAAAGTCCTTGGGTGAAATACTTCAATGGCAGACAGCGCGGTTACGTCCGTTGCAACCTCAATCGCGATCGCTGGCGGAACGATTTGCGGCTACTACCTCCATCCCCACCAACTGGACCAACTGTATCTGATCCCAATGCACCAATCACCACAGCAGTTTCCTTTGAACTTCCCAATCAGGGAGTCGTAACGCAAGTTTAGTCTTGTCCCTTTTTTTTGAACAATAAGAGCAGAGAGGATTTATGGCTTACTTCGATTTGAATCTTGAACGCTGGCTATCTAGCCGTGTCAGACGACGGCAAGTTTTGATTGGTACTGGTGCTTTAACTGGCTTTGCGTTAGCTAGTCAATTGCCTCAAAGAGTCGTCGCTCAACCCCGTTTTTCTGATTACCCATTTAAGCTTGGTGTTGCCTCTGGTGAACCATACCCCCATAGTGTGGTGCTGTGGACTCGGTTAGCTCCCGATCCACTTAATGGTGGCGGAATATCTGCTGCTAACGTGCCTGTACAGTGGCAAATTGCGACTGATGAAAATATGCGGCAGATTGTTTATAGGGGTACAGAAATGGCTACCCCAGAGTTTGGACATTCTGTTCACGTTGAAGTTGGGGGATTGCAACCAGCCCGTTGGTATTGGTACCAATTTAAAGTAGGGAATGAAGTTAGCCCCATCGGACGAACTCGCACTGCTCCAGCACGGCGCGATCGCGTGAATCGCTTCCGCTTTGCCTTTGCTTCTTGCCAAAATTGGCAGCAGGGATACTACACAGCGTATCAATACATGGCACAGGAGGATCTCGATTTAGTTGTCCACTTGGGTGACTACATATACGAAGGCGATGTTAGTGCGACTGCTGTGAGACCGCATAATGGACCCGAAATATATACGCTGGAAGACTACCGCAACCGTTATGCTTTGTATAAAAGTGACTCCAACCTGCAAGCAACTCACGCTGCTTTTCCGTGGATAGTGACTTGGGATGACCATGAGGTTGACAACAACTACGCTGATGAGATTCCTCAAGACCCTGAATTACAGTCAACTGAAGATTTTCTGCGCCGCCGTGCTGCGGCTTACCAGGCATACTACGAACATATGCCACTGCGTCGGTTTTCTATTCCTAGAGGACCGGATATGCAACTTTATCGGCGTTTAACTTTTGGTGACTTGGCTGAATTTAATGTACTGGACACTCGCCAATATCGTAGCGATCAAGCTTGCGGCGATGGACAGGATGTGGGTTGCACCGAAGCTCTTGACCCATCACGGACTATAACAGGTGCAGAGCAGGAACGGTGGTTGTTTGATGGTCTAGCTCGTTCTCAAGCTCGTTGGAATGTTTTGGCTCAACAGGTGTTCATGGCTCAGCGAGATTTTGATCCAGAGGCTGAAGTTCGCTTAAGTATGGACGCTTGGGACGGTTATGCAGCTTCGCGCGATCGCCTGTTCGACTTCATTCAGAAACGTCAACCTTCTAACCCAATCGTACTGACAGGCGATGTCCATGCCAACTGGGTAGCTGACCTGAAAGCAGATTTCAACAACCCAAGTTCAGCTACTCTCGGTACAGAGTTCGTCGGTACGTCAATTAGTTCTGGTGGTAATGGCTCAGATACCAACACAAATACTGAAGGTATATTGGCAGAAAACCCGCACATTAAGTTTTTCAACAATCAGCGTGGCTATGTTCGTTGCGAACTTACACCAGCACGTTGGCAGTCTGATTACCGAGTTGTGCCCTTTGTGAGTACGCCGGATGCTCCCATTTCTACCAGAGCCTCGTTTGTTGTAGAAAATGGCAGACCAGGTGTTCAACTGGCTTTTTAGCGCACGAATCCCCGACTATAACGCTTGCGTTTAGTCGGGGTGCGTTCAAGATAAAATGAGCTGTTAATGGTGACATTAATTTGTCAACACGGACAAATAATTTGTTAATGTACAAAACATCAAAGCGGGGGATGGGACTCGAACCCACGACATTCACCTTGGGAGGGTGACATTCTACCACTGAATTACACCCGCAAATCTTTTAGCCTTGTTTAGACTAAAAGGCATTATACCACATAATATCATCTCCGGTAAATCAGACATATTATCATAGAGACGTTCGGCTGTCCCCGTTTCTACGGCGGACTAAAAAAGGTTAGCAAGAGAGGATGTCTAGAAGTGATTATTTATGAATTGAGTATTCAGACGGCGGTTCTTCCCTAGCAGGAGGCAAACTCATGACTTCTTCAACAGCAACCATCTTGCGGCGTGGTTTCTTCTTGCCAAACCCATATTTTGCCGTATCTAGAATCCACGTTTGGAAGGAGTCGATGTAAGTAAATATGACCGGCACTACCACCAAAGTCAATAACGTGGAAGTTGTAAAACCGCCCAGAATAGCAACTCCCATCGGTTGACGAACTTCAGAACCGGCACCAATCCCTAAAGCTAGAGGAATGATACCGGCAATGGTTGCCAAAGAAGTCATCATAATTGGGCGCAATCGTGACAATCCGGCTTCTAACAACGCCTCACGTTGTTTTTTGCCTTCTTGGAGGTTCATGATTGCATTGTCAACCAAGAGAATCGAGTTTTTGGTAACAACTCCCATCAACAAAACGATACCAATCAGCGCGTAGATTCCCAAGGGTTTTTGAGCAACCATCAAGGCTACGAGTGCGCCACCTAAACAAAAAGGCAACGCCATCATAATCGCTATCGGATAAAGAAAGTTATTATACAGCAAAACTAGAATCGCATAGATACTCATTAGTGCCAGTCCCAATGCAGTACCAAAGCGACTGAAGATTTCTGCCATAATTTTCGCACTTCCAGAAGATTGCTGAGTGACTCCTGGTGGCAAGTTGGTGAATGCAGGTAACTTGTCAACTGCATTTACAGCTTCTCCTAAAGAGATACCTTGCAAGTTTGCTTCCACGGCAACTTGACGAGCGCGGTCAAAGCGGTTGACGGTTGCAGGACCGCTACCAAAGCGGATATCTGCCACCGCAATCAGGGGAACCAAGGTGTTATTTTGAGTCGGAACTTGCAGATTTTTGATTGTATTCATGTCTGTTCGCGCTTTAGGGTCGATTTGGACACGAATTGGAATTTGGCGGTCAGGAAGATTGTATTTCGCCAAATTTGCCTCAATATCACCTATAGTTGCTAGCGATGCTGTCCGGGCAATTGATTGCACCGTTACGCCCAAATCTGCGGCACGCTGCGGATCGGGAATTACCAAAATTTCTGGTTTTACCAAACTCGCAGTTGAGGACACTTCTACTAATCCGGGTATGCTTCGCATCTCCTTTTCTAATGCGTTAGCACCTTCAAGCAATGCGTCTGGATTCTCGCTTCTAAGAACTATGGATAATTCCTTACCACTGTCACCAGGTCCTTCAGCTTTGAAACTAATTCTCGCTCCCGGTATTTGTTGGAATAAAGGACGTATTTGCACCTCAAACTCTTTTTGAGAAACTTTTCGTTCTTCCCTAGGTTTGAGTTTGACAGTCAGGGTAGCGGAGTTTATCTCTTCTGTGGCTAGAACACTTTCAACTGCTGGATTTTGCCGGATGAGGTTAGTTCCTTGCGTCGCGACTTTATTGATATCTAACAAGGTAGAACCTGGGGGTAATTCAATCGCAACAGTGGAAATACCCAAATCTCCGTCATCCACAAAACCTTTAGGAATACCGGGAATCAGCATCAAACTGGCAATGAAGAAAGCTAGAGCAATACCCAATGTGGTCAATCGATGCCGCAATGCCCACTTCAACAGTGATTTATAAGGTTGAAAGCGCCGGTGTCGGGAGGAAGGGGAAGAGACGCTTTGGGCTTGCAATTCTGAGGGGTAGGGGGGAAGTGTGAAAGGAACTTCTTCTTCTTGATTTTTGTTACGACCTGGAAACCCAAAATTTAGCCCAAAAAATCTGATTCCTTTTTTGGGCTTGTGCTGTTTTGCACCTTCGTCGTGTTTCTTATCCTTGAGCAAATACGCTCCCATCATCGGTGTAACCATGCGTGCCACAAGAGTTGAGAAAATTGTGGAAACGGCAACGGTGACGCCAAATGGTTGGAAAAACTGCCCAGGAATACCACCCATAAAAGCAACAGGTAAAAAGACGGCAATAATAGTCGCGGAACTCGCAATCACCGCTAGTCCCACTTCATCAGAAGAGTCAAAAGAAGCTTCCCAAGCTGTTTTGCCCATTGCCATGTGCCGTTCCATGTTCTCAATTTCCACAACGGCATCATCTACCAAGTTACCTACCGCTAGCGCTAATCCCAACAAAGTCATGTTGTTGAGGGTGTAACCTAACGCTTGCTGGACAAAAAAGGTAGGAATAATCGACAAAGGTAAAGCTACTGCTGTAATTAATGTTGCTCGCCAGTCCTTCAAAAATACCAGAATTACTATTACCGCCAGCAATGAGGCTTGAATTAATTCATCAATTGTGCTTTCATACGAGGCACGCACAGCGATCGCTTTGGTAAAAATTAATTCCACCTTCACGTCTTGGGGAAGGGTTTTTTGCAGTTCTTTTAACGCTGCTTTCACTCCTTCTTCTACTGTCACGGTGACGCTACCTGTACTCCGTAATACTTGGAAGGCTACCACAGGTTTGTTATTCAATCGTGCAGCTTGGCGGATGTCAGCAAACTTATCTTCTACCGTCCCCAAACTAGATAAAGGGACAGAACCACCATTGGGTAAGATAATTTCGTAATTTGTCAAGTCTTTGACACTTTTGGCACTACCTAAAGTACGAATACTTTGTTCGCTACCGCCAACTTCGGCGCGTCCACCAGGTAAGTTAACGTTAAAAGTACGTACTTGGTCGTTTACCTGGGTGGCGGTGATACCAAGGGATTGTAAACGATTTGGCTCAAGGTTAATCCGGATTTCTC
>JBPCQW010000395.1:0-5067 GCA_050997715.1 Hassallia sp. | reverse complement strand
AAGTACCCCAACCCGTAACGCTAGCTAAAATCAAGCAGGATGCTAACTGGGAAAACTTTGACTTGCTACGTCTTCCTCGATTGTCGGTAGTTCCGGCGTCTGAATCGCATTGGCAGCGTTTGTGGGAATTAGCAAAAGCTACCAATTAATTTAAAGAGGCTGACTGTAGCGCATCTATAATAATTGGTTTAAATAAAAGAGAAGGATTTTCACAGAACCAATGCAGTTTTTAGGTGCAATTAACTTTTCTTTGCCTCTGCTGGCAAGCACAACAGAAACAGCAGACAGTTCAATGGTACTAGCAGCCGTGCTGCTGAGTTTAGTAGTGATTTACCTCGCTAGCAAAGTTGGTGGGGAGTTATCCAACCGATTTGGTCTACCACCTGTTTTGGGTGAACTCCTCAGCGGTGTGGTGGTGGGTGTGTCTGTTCTACATCTGTTGGTGTTTTCTGAAGGTGGTGCAGACAGTTCTAATTTGATTATCACCTTTCTCCAAAGCACTGCCGGTTTAAGTCCAGATGCTGCTGCTGGGGTATTTGCAGCGCAGTCTGAGGTGGTTTCGGTTTTAGCAGAACTGGGTGTGATCATCCTGCTGTTTGAAATTGGCTTGGAGTCAAATTTAAAAGACTTGATGGCGGTAGGTATCCAAGCCTGTGTTGTGGCTGTGGTGGGCGTAGTAGTACCCTTTACTGCTGGCACCGTCGGATTGATGACTTTGTTTGGTATCGATGCCTTACCAGCGATTTTTGCTGGGGCGGCTTTGACTGCAACGAGTATTGGTATTACTTCTAAGGTATTGTCAGAATTGGGGCGGCTTAATTCTAGAGAAGGGCAGATTATTCTCGGTGCTGCGGTGATTGACGACGTACTGGGAATTATCGTTTTAGCTGTGGTTGCTAGTCTGGCGAAAAATGGTGCGGTGGATGTCAGCCAAGTTGTTTATTTGATTATCAGCGCTAGTGGTTTTCTGTTGGGTGCGATCGCTTTGGGTAATTTTTTCAATAAATCTTTTGTGGCGATCGCTGATAAACTCAAAACACGCGGCGAATTGGTCATACCTGCTTTTATCTTCGCTTTTGTTATGGCATATCTTGCCGCTGCGATTCAATTAGAAGCGATTTTGGGAGCTTTTGCGGCTGGTTTAGTCTTGGAAGAGACTGATAAGCGTCAAGAACTGCAAAAGCAAGTCATTCCCATTGCCGATATGCTGGTGCCAATTTTCTTTGTGACTGTTGGCGCAAAAACCGATTTAGGAGTCTTAAATCCAGCAATTCCCAGCAACCGGGAAGGTTTAATTATGGCTGCTTTCCTGATTTTGGTTGCAATTTTCGCTAAAGTAATCACAGGCTTTGTCGTGTTTGGTCAACCGGGAATTAACCGCTTGGCAATTGGTGTGGGAATGATTCCCAGAGGCGAGGTTGGCTTAGTGTTTCTTGGTATTGGCTCTTCTATCGGTATTCTCTCCAAACCACTGGAAGCAGCAATTATCATGATGGTTATTCTCACCACCTTTTTAGCCCCTCCTCTGTTACGAGTTGTATTTCCCGATCCAAAAACGGTGGCTGATGCCAGCGAACTGATTTTAGATACTTCTGGTACACCCTTGGCAGTCGAATCACCAACTGCGATCGCTCAAAAGTCAAATGATGCCGCAAATCCAGAAGCAACCCCAGATGGGCATTAATCAAAGTCCTGGTTAAAGACGTATTTTTAACAGAGTTATGAGTGGGTAGTTAATTAAAAACTACTTATTCATAACTCAGTACTATGTCATGGGTAAAAGCGATCGCTACTGGAAACTTTCCATCTTTAACATCCGTCGCCTAAAAATGTAAAATCTTAGCAGTTTTTTTCTAGTTACTACTAACATAATGTTATTTATTTGCAGTCTTCCCCGATTTCCCAGCCCCCAAAATGGATATTTGACAAACAATTAGCAAGTAGTACTTATCTCGTAGGGGTAAAGAGGAAAGGGGAAAGGGAAAGAAAAATAAGCAGCGCATATTTAAATAACTCTTTACTTGCGTATTTTTTCCCCTTCCCCTTTCCCCCTCTTTAAATGTATTTTGATACCAACTGCCAAATTTCAAAAAAGCACGCTTCGCAGACAGTTTGGGGGCAAGGGTTGTGAAGATTTGCCAATATTTTGACAGATTGACAGATGAACGCAAATGCGAATCAGGAGAAAGAACTGTGAGATTACACTGGTTACTACCTGGCACTTTTGGAACAATCTTCATGCTATCGTCACCGACTTTGGCTGCAAGATTGGAATCGTGGCGTTTTGATGTTAATCAAAATCGCTTGGAAATTAATACTACGGGTGATGTTCAACCCCAAGCGCAACTACTCTTCAACCCCACACGTTTGGTAATTGACTTGCCAGAAACAACATTTGAGCGATCGCCAAAGGAACAGCAGTTAAGCGGCGGATTTCGCTCTATCAGTGTTAAGCAGTTAAATGAAAAATCATCTCGCATAGTCGTTGAAGTCAGCCCAGGTTATACCCTAGACCCCAAGCAGGTGACATTTGTTGGCATAAGTCCCAGTCGCTGGACAGTACAATTACCAAAACCAGCCGCAAAGCAAGTCGCTGACTCCCCCAGAAATCTTTACAATGTGGTGGTAGGAACTACCAAACCAGATGCCAAAGTTGCCAACACCACAAACGCTGGCACGCAAATTGAGAATTTACTTGTTACCGGAGATGGCTTTTTTATCCGCACTAATGGCATCCGTCCTCAAGTTGAGGTAAACCGCAGTGACGACAAAAAGTCAATTAATATTGATATTGCTGGGGCATCTTTATCGCCTAATTTGCAGCGCGAACGGGTGATTAATCGCTATGGTGTCAAGCGTATTGAATTCAGTCAGCGGGAAACAAAATCACCTGTTGTCCGCATAACGATGCAGGTAGATAAAAATAGTTCAGATTGGCGGGTAAATCTTAACAGTCCGCGTGGTTTGGTGCTTTTGCCCACTACTGTTGTCAGATTGCCTGCTAGTAGTAATCTAGATAATACAAGTGGTGATCGCTCCTTACCTATTTCAGCCCCAAATAATTCTACAGATAATAAACTCTCTACAATTGAGTCTGTGGAACTGACTGATGGTGGTACACGATTGCTTGTCAAAGGCGATCGCGCTTTATCTGCTAGTGGTGGGTGGGATACAGCTTCTGGTTTATTTCGTATCAGCATCAATAATGCAAAGTTACCACGTTCGCTCAAAGGTCCGGTTTTAAATCCCAATAGCGCGATCGCTAGAGTTCGCTTGCAATCATCAGGCTCAAATACTGTGCAAGTCTTTGTCCAACCAAATCCGGGAGTACAAATTGGGGAACTAAACCAAATCAATAGCCAGACTATAGCTTTACAATTAAAACGTTCTGTGCAACGTTCTGGGCGAATCATACCCCCAATTAGTGGTTTGCCTCCCTTACCACTACCAAGTCAAGTTCCATTCCCAGATCCAAATGCTCGATATCCCACACCATCGCCAAGTCGTCCCCGCATTCGGTCGGGGCGATTGGTAGTTATGATTGACCCTGGACATGGTGGTAAAGACTCTGGTGCGGTTGGTATTGGGGGACTGCAAGAGAAAAATATCATCTTGCCGATTAGTCAAAAGTTGGCGCGGATTTTGCAGCAAAATGGGGTGCAAGTGATACTGACAAGAGATTCTGATTATTTTGTCAGTCTTCAGGGAAGAGTAGATTTAGCAGAGCGAGCTAATGCTGATGTATTTGTCAGTATCCACACTAATTCTGCCGGTTTAGAACGTCCGGATGTCAGCGGATTGGAAACGTATTACTACGACAGTGGTTTAAGTTTGGCTCGTATAGTCCATAACAGCATTCTCCGAAGTGTGAATGTTAGAGATCGAGGAGTGCGACGAGCGCGATTTTACGTCTTGAGAAAAAGTTCTATGCCTTCTATTCTCGTAGAAGCTGGTTACATGACTGGTCGGGAGGATATCGCTAAACTAAGAAATTCACAATATCAAAATCAAATGGCAGAGGCGATCGCTCGTGGTGTCCTCCAGTATCTCAAGCAAAGATAACTCATTTGACAAAATCTGAGTAAATACACAATCATGATTTTTCTGTTGATTTTCTCGACTTAGCAATAAAAATGTCTAACTCAGAAAGGGCTATGCGCTAAACAGTGGACAGTGCTGGACAACCAGTACTTTCTAATGTAAAGATAGCCAGTCTAAGCGCAAGCTACCTTACACTAAATCCGCAATGTTCGTAGCGTAGCGATCGCATCTACGCTCACAACACTCATCATAAAAATAGACTTTCCCTAACCCAAGCGCCCAAGCGCCTTCCTAATCCAGAGGTGATTAATTTTCGGCTAGAACACGCCACATATATTTTTCTCAATATTAAAGAGTAGCACCTCACCAGCTTTGCCTCATGAATTGACAGCAATTGAAATTTTTCGTTATTTGTGTATCAAACAGCAAAAATCCATTCATACATCAATTCTTGGCTGATTCAAGTGTGATTAACTAGAAGATGGCTAAGTATGAGTTATTCTGATAGGCTCTTTTTTGGTGTAATCTGATGCTTTAAAGACAGAATTTTTATGGTTTAACATCATGGCAAATTGACTATTGCGTGTTAAGATTTTACGCCATTAGCTGTGTCTTTAATACAAACCCACGCGCCATGAGCGCAGCATCAAAGCTAAAGATTGGGCGGTGACGGTGTGAGGATTTATCAACATTTTGACGGATTGACGGCTCCCATGAATGCGAATCAGGAGAAAGGACTGTGAAATTACACTGGTTACTACCCGGTACTTTTGGAAGTATTTTGATGCTATCGTCGCCAACTTTGGCGGCGAAATTGGACTCTTGGCGTTTTGATGCCAACCAAAACCGATTAGAAATTAATACTACAGGCGCTGTTCAACCCCAAGCGCAATTAATCTTTAACCCCACTCGTTTAGTAATTGACTTGCCGGGAACAACCTTTGGGCGTCCGCAGCTCAGGCAGCAGGTAGGTGGTGCAATTACCTCAATTCGTGTCGGGCAGTTTGATGAACAAACAACTCGCAT
>JBPCQW010000372.1:0-4982 GCA_050997715.1 Hassallia sp. | reverse complement strand
AGCAAGTTGATCACGCCAGTATAACCAACAGTGGCGTAACGGTGCATGTGGTGACGATCCATGATGGGATAGCCGATGCGAACCAGGGGAACCTTGCAATCGCGCCACAGGTACTTACCATGGGAGTTACCGATGAGCAAGTCTACGGGTTCGGTGAATAACAGTGAGCGCATGTGCCACAAATCTTTACCAGCCCACAGAGTAGCACTCTTACCGTTAGCGTAAGAAGCTAGCAACTCTTTGAGTTCTTTATCAAAGTTATCATTGCTGTTGTGAACCAAGATATGCACGGGTTCAGCACCCATTTCCAGCATGAAGCCGACTACGCTGTAAACTAAATCTGGATCGCCGTAGATACCGAAGCGCTTGCCGTGAAGCCATGAATGAGAGTCAGTCATCGCATCAACTGCGCGACCGCGTTCGATTTCTAGTTCTTTGGGAATCGGTTTACCAGTTAGTTCGCTGAGTTTCATCAAGAACTCATCAGTACCCTTGATACCCCAAGGACGAGAAACTACGGTTGGTTGCTTCCACTCTTTTTCAATGTAGTCGCGGGTTTTGGCGGTAGAGTGCGCTTGCAGAGCAACTGTAGCTTTAGCATTAATCGAATCTGCTGCATCTTCCAGCGGAGTACCACCTGGGTACATATTATATTCACCTGTGTTGGGTGAATCCAGATAATCGCTGTTATCTGCCAAGATTGTGTAATCAATGCCCATCAATTCGCACATCCGCTTGATTTCCCGGTTGTTACCAACGTAGGTATCAAAGCCAGGAATAAAGTTGATTTTGCCATTGCTGGTTTCTTTCTTATGACCTGCGGTCAAGTTAGAAAGAATACCTTTCATCATGTTATCGTAGCCTGTGATGTGGGAACCAACAAAGCTAGGAGTGTGAGCATAAGGTACTGGAAATTCTTGAGGAACTGAACCAGCTTCCTTGGCGTTGTTGATGAAAGACTGCAAGTCATCACCAATTACTTCTGCCATACAGGTGGTGGAGACAGCAATCATCTTTGGCTTGTAGAGTTGGTAGGAGTTTGCCAACCCATCAATCATGTTTTGCAGACCACCAAACACCGCTGCGTCTTCTGTCATTGAAGAACTGACGGTAGAAAACGGTTCTTTGTAGTGACGGGTTAAGTGGCTGCGGAAGTAAGCAACGCAACCTTGAGCACCTTGGACAAAAGGTAGAGTGCCTGCAAAACCAACAGCAGCAAAGATTGCGCCCAATGGTTGGCAAGCTTTAGCGGGGTTAACGGTCAATGCTTCACGGGCGAAGTTCTTTTCACGATAGTCCCAACCCTTCGTCCATTCTGCAACACGCGCAACTTCTTCCGGGGCGTGTCCGTTTTCAAATTTCTTTTTGTTTTCAAATAACTCTTGGTATTCCGGTTGGTGGAATAGTTCGACGTGATCTTGAATATTTTCTGGATTCTGAGGCATTTCTAGTTCTCCAAGCTGCTGTAGTCGTTACGTGAGGGGAGGTGCGGGGGAAATCCCGCATTTGACAAGGGATGGAAAGCGGGAATATGATTCAAAACTCAGAATGCAAAATTCAGAACTTTGAATTTTTAATTTTGAATTTTGTATTCCCAACTTTCTCCTGGGGCTAAAACCCCAGGCTATCCCTTTTTTTGCGATTTTTTTAGGCGATCGCCTTAGCTTCTGTTTTAGCTTCTGCTTTTTTGCTCCAAGGAGCGCCGATTAATCCCCAGGTTGGGCTGTTCAGTGCTAGATCCATGTCGCGAGCGAAGATAGCGAAGCCATCATAACCGTGATAAGGACCGGAGTAATCCTTTTTATGATTTAATGGCTTTAACTAGCCTAATGTTTACGGTAAGCAGTGTCAGTCTTAAACATTGTTCGCTGATAACATCTTTATTTTTAGGCTAAATATAGGCTAAAAAGACAGCGATGCATAACCAGGATTTTGACAAGTATCAACAAGCTTTTGCAGACTTGGAGCCAGCTTCATCTACCGATGGCAGTTTTCTTGGCTCCAGTCAGCAAGCACAGCAGCAAAGAGAGCATATGAGAACAAAAGTACTATTAGAATTAGAAAAAGTTAATCAACGTTTGAAGTCTGCAAAGGCAAAGGTGACAATCAGGGAATCCAATGGAAGTCTGCAATTACGAGCGACGTTACCAATTAAACCGGGAGATAAAGACACAAACGGCACTGGGAGAAAACAATACAATATCAGCTTGAATATTCCCGCTAATTTGGATGGCTTAAAAACGGCTGAGGAAGAATCTTATGAATTAGGAAAGTTAATTGCAAGGCATACTTTTGAATGGAATGATAAATATTTAGGAAATGAAGCAACTAAAAAAGACTTTAAAACAATAGGAGAGCTACTTGAAGAATTTGAAAATGAGTATTTTAAAACTCATAAACGCACCACAAAAAGCGAACATACTTTTTTTTATTACTTTTCTCGAACCAAGCGATTCACTAATCCTAAAGATTTGGCAACTCCAGAAAATCTGATAGATTCAATCGAAAAAATCGAGAAAGAATGGGCTAGATATAATGCAATGAGGGCTATATCTGCGTTTTGCATAACATTCAAAATCGAGATGGATTTATCTAAATATTCCAAAATGCCTCAGAATAATTCCCGGAATATACCGACCGATGCGGAAATATCTGCGGGAATTATCAAGTTTGCAGATTATCTGAATAACAGAGGTAATCAAGTTAATCCAGACGTGAAAGATAGTTGGCAACTTTGGCGATGGACTTATGGAATGTTAGCAACTTTTGGCTTACGTCCACGGGAACTTTTTATCAATCCTGATATCGATTGGTGGTTAAGCGAAGAGAATGCAGACATGACATGGAAAGTTGATAAAGAGTGTAAAACTGGTGAGAGACAAGCGTTACCGTTACATAAAGAATGGATTGCAGACTTTGATTTAAGAAATCCTAAATATTTAGAAATGCTGGCAACGACAATCGCTAAAAAAGATAAAACTAATCATGCAGAGATAACGGCATTAACACAACGAGTTAGTTGGTGGTTCCGGAAAATCGGATTAGATTTTAAGCCCTATGATTTACGTCATGCATGGGCAATTCGGGCGCATATTTTGGGAATTCCAATTAAAGCAGCGGCTGATAATTTGGGACATAGCGTGCAAGTTCATACCCAAACTTATCAGCGTTGGTTCTCACTAGATATGCGGAAGTTGGCGATTAATCAGGCTTTGAGTAAGAGGGATGAAGTTGAGTTAATTAGGGAAGAAAATTCTAAGCTGAGGATGGAGAATGAAAAGTTGAAAATGGAGATTGAGAAGTTAAAAATGGAATTGGTTTATAAGCGGAGTTAAATTTACTGATAAATCATACCAAATTTATATAATTTGCTATAATTTATGAATCAAAATTCTTGAGACAGAATAAAATAGAAAATTATGGCAATAGAAACTCTAAACCAAATACTTAAGCAGCTTGAAACACTTGAAATAAAAGAGCTTCAGCAGCTTAATCAGACAATTCAAAAGTATCTTGGTGATAAAGAAGAAACTGTTAAGCAAGCAGTATTTCATCAAGCTCTGATCGATTCTGGCTTAGTAAAACAGATCAAGCATACTTCTTATGATCCAATCACTGAGCGACGACTAATTCATGTTGAGGGAAAGCCTGTTTCTGAAACTATCATTGAGGAACGCCGTTAAATGGCAATCTACTTCATAGACAGTAGTGGATTGGTCAAGCGCTATATTAGCGAAACTGGATCGGCTTGGGTGTTGGAACTATTTGATCCGGCTCTTAACAATGAGGTATTTATAGCAGCAATAACTAGTGTGGAAATTATTGCTGCAATTACCAGGCGATCGCGTAGTGGAAGTATCAGCATTACGGATGCAACAATAATACGAAATCAGTTTAAAAGTGATTTCCGAAAAAACTATCAAATCGTTGAAATTACAGAAAGTATCATTAATTCTGGAATGGCATTGTCTGAAATTTATGGCTTACGAGGTTATGACGCTATCCAACTAGCAGCTGGTCGTGCAGTCAACTCTCTTTGCATCGCTAATGGATTACCTCCTATTACCTTTGTGTCCGCAGATAATGAGTTGAATGCAGCAGTTGTAGGTGAGGGATTGATGATTGAAAACCCTAATAGCCACTTATAGTTCAGGTTGAGAGATATTGGTGTGGTTACACTTTGTTTAACCCAAAGAAGTCCTAAAAATTAATTAGTTGTGGCTCCGGAAAATTGGACTGGATTTTAAGCCGTATGATTTACGTCATGCATGGGCAATTAGGGCGCATATTTTGGGAATTCCAATTAAACCAGCGGCTGATAATTTGGGACAGTGATGCTGATGCTGCAAAAATCGCTGATTTGTATCGTAATCGCTGGAGTATTGAAACCCTTTTTCAAACTGTAATTGAGAACTTTAATGGAGAAATTCAAACTTTGGCTTACCCCAAAGCGGCTTTGTTCTCGTTTTCGATGGCTTTGACAACGTACAACATTCTTGCAGCTCTAAAAGCTGTTTTGGGAACTGTACATGGAGTTGCTAAAGTTGACGCTGGCTTGTCTGATTTCTATTTAGCTGATGAAATTCAAGGTACTTATCGCGGCATGATGATTGCAATTCCAGCATATTATTGGCAAGCATTTGAGACATTTTTTAATGATAAAATGGTGTCGTTTCTACTTCAGATTGCCACTCATGTCGAACTGAAACGTTTCCTTAAAGCAACAAGAGGAGTAAAGAAAAAACGAGAACCTTTAATTTTTGATAGTAAACATCGTCACGTTTCGACTGCACGTCTTTTAAAAACTTATCCAAAGATTAAAAACTCCATGTAGTGTTTTTATTTTTGACTTCAAGCTAAAGGAGGATTATTTTTTACATTTCGATGTCTGCTTCAAAGCAAGTTTTATCCTCAAATCGAGTCTGAGAAAAACTTTTAGTGATTGCGCCTTAGTAGTTCATTTGTTCGCGTTGAAAGGGCTG
>JBPCQW010000364.1:0-18744 GCA_050997715.1 Hassallia sp. | reverse complement strand
GCAGGAGTTGCTTTTGGCATTCACTCCACTTACAGGCAGATGTGCGTGATTGATTATGCTGGAGGATATCAAGAAAAATCGGTTTAATGTATCACCCTTCTAGTAAAGCCGTTAATCTCAACGTGTGCGTCCAAGGCGAAGGATTCCCCATTTTATGCCTGCACGGTCATCCTGGTTCTGGTTCTAGCCTTTCTGTATTTACTGATCGCTTATCAAAACGTTTTCAAACTATCGCCCCAGATTTGCGCGGATACGGCAAAAGTCGCTTCAATGGTAATTTCGATATGCGCGACCATTTGACCGACTTAGAAGCGCTTATAGACGGCTTAGGGATAGAAAAATGCTTAGTATTGGGATGGTCGCTCGGTGGCATTTTGGCGATGGAACTGGCACTGATGCTACCGCAGCGGGTGACTGGATTAATTTTGATTGCTACGGCTGCTAGACCTAGAGGAAATCATCCGCCGATTAGTTTGCAGGATAATTTGTATACTGGGATTGCTGCTATGTTGAATTATGTAAAACCAGGTTGGCGCTGGAATATTGAGACATTTGGCAAGCGATCGCTTTTTCGTTATCTGATTCAACAACATACACCCACTGCCTACCGCTACATCGCTTCATCAGCAGTGCCAGCTTATTTGCAAACTTCAAACGCTGCCACTCGTGCCCTTTTTAGTGCGATTCAATCTGGTTACAATCGACTTACAGACTTAGAGCAAATTTTCTGTCCCAGTCTAGTACTCGCTGGTACAGAAGACCGCCACATCACAGTTAATTCTAGCTTAGAAACTGCTCAACACCTGATAAATTGTCAGTGGCAAAGCTACCCCAACACCGCTCATCTCTTCCCGTGGGAAATTCCTGACCAAGTACTGAGGGATATTGACTTTTGGCTGCAAGACCATCCCCAAGTAATAGCTAATAGCCATTAGCCATTAGCTATTAGCCATTCGATTAAATTTGACCGCTAAAGGCAGGCTTTACTTTACGGTCAATCCGTTCCCCCAAATCTTCAGCAATTGTTAAAGTACCTGGTTTGCAGCGTTTGACATTTACTGCAATTCCTTGCGCTCCTTCAACTTCCAAATCTTCTACATAGCCTGTGATTGCTGCTTTGGCTTCAGAGGAACTGATAAATGGTCCAAAGTAGTAGGTGCAATTGGGCTTTTGTGTCCCAATCTCAACCCACCAAGCCAAACCAAAGCTGTCAAACGTATTAATTAAGGCTTCCTTGAGGTTATACCAAATGGTTTTCATAGTTTTCGCCAGTTGATAAGTGTGCTTTTTGGTTATTAAACATGTCTTGCTGATTTTTTCTCATTTACATTTCTTTATACTCTGTTATTATTCGTTTTCCAAGCGGTGTTTTGTAATTTATCTAGATGCAACGTATTTAACCAGCGTTGGCGATATATTTCATAAAGCGCCATACCTGCCGCCACTGAAGCATTCAGGCTTGGAGTATTGCCTTGTAAGGGAATCGACACCAAAACATCGCAAGAACGTTGTGTGAGCATACTCAAACCTTCGCCTTCCGAGCCAACTACCAATACAATCGGAATTGGTTTTTTGTTGTCATCTTTAGGATTGACGAATTCAACGGTATGCAGCGGTACGCTACCAGTGACAGCGGTGCCGTAAATCCAAAAATTAGCGGCTTTCAAATCTTCCAAAGCGCGGCTGAGGTTAACTACTCTAGCAACCGAAAAGGTTTCTAGCGCACCAGCTGCAACTTTCATCACCGTGGAAGTGATTCCAGATGCTCTGCGTTGCGGGATTACTAATCCTTGAGCGCCGATCGCTTCAGCTGTGCGAATAATTGCTCCCAAGTTATGCGGATCGGTAATACCGTCAGCCACGACAATTACTGGCGCATCGGTAGTAGCAAAAGCTTCGGTAATTAACTCGTCTAACTCAATGTAAGCGTGGGGAGCAATTTGTGCCCCTATTCCCTGATGATTTGCGTAAGAGGTGATTTGGTCTAAGCGCTTTGGTTCAACTTCATCAATTACCGTTCCGTTCTCTTTCGCTTGCAAAATCAAATGAAGAAAGCGGGGATCGTAGCGCAGTTTAGAAGTAATCCAAATCCGATTTAGACCGCGTTGATTTTCTAATGCAGTCAACACTGGATGGCGACCGTAAATCAGATCGCTATCTTCTGTTGATTTTGTTGATGATGCATCAGAGAAACTGCGACGTGGTGGGCGTGAGTCGTCTTTTGCGCTTTCGTTTGCTTTATATCCAGATGCATCAGAGAACTTGCGACGTGGTGGGCGTGAGTCGTCTCTTGCGCTTTCGTTTGCTTTATATGCACGACGTGGTGGGCGTGAGTCGTCTCTTGCGCCTTCGCCTGATTTAGATGGCGATGCATCAGAGAACTTGCGACGTGGGCGTAAATCGTCTTTTGCCCCCTCCTTTGATTTAGATGGGGATGTACCAGAGAACTTGCGACGTGGGCGTGGAGCGTCTTTTGAGCCTTCGCCATCTTGAGGTCGGGGACGAATCGAACTAGAAATGATACGCTTGCCCTTAATTTTTAAAGATGGTGCGCGATTTGATTCGCCATTTAAGTTGATTTTTCTTGGATTTGACATTTTAAGTGTTTGGTACGGATGGGTGAGCATCCCGATTTAATCAAGTTGGACTTAGAGACTCTCAGTTATTATTTTTTTAGTGAGGTATATTTCTCACGGGTTTTCTAGCTGGAGTTTTTGTAGCAGTTCGGTTAAGCGTTGAGAATCGGTAAGATACAAATAACCAATTAAAGTTTCGAGACTAGTTGCTTGTTGATAAATTTCTCTTTCAAGGCGCTTGGGACTTTTTGTGGCGGCATTACGACCGCGCCGAACAATTTCTAATTCTGTGTCCCTCAGATAAGGAGTGAGCGATCGCAATATTTTCGCTTGTGTTTCTGCTCGCACTTGCGCCACTACTAGACGATGGTAAGCTTCTACTCGCTGCGGTGGCAGCAAATAAAACATTCTCATATGAAGTTCATAAACTGCATCCCCCAAATATGCCAGGGCTGCTGGAGAAACTTTTCGCACATCCGAGCCGGAAATCTGTTGAGGTAATTGCTCTGTGGTTGCCTTAATTAATTGGCGCGAAGATGAATTGTGGATGTTTGCTGCATTTGATTCATCTAATAGCTCTTCCTCCTTTGATTCCACAAGTTAACTATTCCTTTCGGCTACATTGATTTTTTACACAGATTATGGTGCTGATATACATAGCATAATCAACACTACCAAAATTATTACTAATTTTATCTTTTTAGTTTTAAATTTACATTTAGTTAGACAATTTTCAGATTGGTCTATACTTTACCAACAGGTTTTATCAAGCTTTTGTATCTTTGATTGCGATCCCCAAGTTTTAGTTTATTATTCTTTAATTTTCGCTATTTTATTTAGGCATTTATACGCTGACTGAAGATGCGTGGATTTAGTCGCAAGCAGGCGATCGCATTTTTATTTTTATCAGATAAATATAGATGTTAAGAGCGAAAGTAATAAAAATTAAGCTATCCCAGATGAAAATCTGGATAGCTTAATTAAAGAGCGTCAAGCAATTCCCGACTACTTGATGTTTTCTAGAGCCGCATCAACTGATGTTTGCAGGGAGAGAAACTTCTCTAAGCGAACAAGCTTGACTGTTTGAGTAACGCGGGCGTTTGTGACAATTTGCAAAGTGCCTTCGGCGTTAGCCTGCTTGGCTAGCTGCACTAAAGCACCCAAGCCAGAGCTATCCACAAAGTCAATTTGTGAGAGATCCAGAATTATGTGCTTTGGACCCTCATCAATCTTGCTGCCTAGCACCTTGCGAAAAGTCGGTTCCGAAAAGGCATCTAACAGACCTGTGAGACGGAATAGCTGACAGTTATCCCGGACTTCGCGAGTACCTCTCAGGCTCACGGTTAGATTAAGTGGTTCAGCTATAACTCCCTCCTCATCGTTAAGGTAAACGTTCAAGTATAGATGGTTTTTAAGCAAGTTGTCTACAACTAGCGCTTCATGGGATAATGGATAGTGGTTGGTGGATAGTGGTTAAGAGGAATTTTTGACAACGCTCCAACGCTCCAACTAACCACTTTCTACATTTTTAGCTTACTTCAGCGGCGGCGCGACGTGCTGTTTGCATCGATTGGACAAACTGTTCAAACAAATAATCAGCATCGTGAGGTCCGGGACTTGCCTCTGGGTGATATTGTACTGAAAACACAGGTAAAGACTTATGACGCAATCCAGCAACAGTGCGATCGTTTAAGTTCAGGTGGCTGATTTCTACCTGGGTGTTGGTTAAAGAATCTGGGTCAATGGCAAAACTGTGATTTTGGCTGGTAATTTCTATCCTTTCTTGCAATCCTGCTGGCTGATTTAAACCCCGATGCCCAAATTTGAGTTTAAAGGTTTCTGCCCCCAATGCATGACCTAAAATTTGGTGTCCCATGCAAATGCCAAAAATGGGTTTTTCCGCCCCTAGCAATGCTTTGGCGGTTTCAATACCTTCGGTGACTGTGGAGGGATCGCCAGGACCATTGGAAAGAAAGATACCATCGGGATTGTGTTTGAGAATTTCCTCGCTTGACGTGTGCGCGGGAACAACAATAACTCGGCATCCGTAAGCAGCTAAACGGCGTAAAATATTGCGTTTCACGCCAAAATCAAGAGCGACAACGGTGTATGTTTCTTCAGAATTTGCTACACCAACCGGGTTAAATTCCCAAGTTGCTGTGGTGGCATCTGACCATTCATAAACCGTTGGGGTGGTGACTTTGCGAACCAGATTTAATCCTTTCATGCTCGGAGCCGCTTGTACTTTTTCTAACAATTCCGCCTCATCGAGAATTGAGGTGGATATGCCGCCGTTCATGGCTCCAAACATGCGAATTTTGCGGGTGAGGGCACGGGTATCAATACCGTAGATACCGGGTACTTGGTGCTGTTTGAGGTAGTCTGGCAACGATTGTGTCGATCGCCAATTACTCGGTTTATGACAAATATTGCGAGCGATCGCACCTTGTACTTGTGGTCGTTCCGATTCCTCATCCTCTGGATTCACCCCAGTGTTTCCTAATTCGGGATAAGTAAAAATAACTATCTGACCGCAGTAACTAGGATCGGTCAGCACTTCTTGATATCCGGTCATCCCAGTATTAAATACCACTTCCCCGATCGCAGTGCCAGTAGCACCGAAAGACCAACCGCGATAAGTGGTTCCATCTGCCAGGACAAGTAAAGCAGGTATTGCGTCAGAGAGGGGCATTTTTAAGAGGGGAAAAGGTTAAAGGGGAAAGGTTAAAGGGAAAAAGGGAAAGGGAAAATGCCCTATGCCCTATACCCTATGCCCTATACGAATGTTAATTATCCCATGAGTTGTTCAATTTTAAATTGTAAGCAAAATTAATTAAAAATTAATAATTAAACAGATAAAATTTTAGAAGGAGAATTGAAGTGCAAAAGTAGAATTCAACAGCCTTGGGCAGGTAAAATGTCAAGTAATTATGCTTCATTCTTATTTATCCCGTGGATTGCTAATTTTTCTATCAGGCACTTTGGCGGTATTGAGTTTTGGGTGTCGTGAAGACAAACAAAATACCGCGCTAGGTGGCAATGAGCAACCTGCTCAAATGAATAATCTGGCAGCAGAGCCTTCCGTTCCAGAAACTGCACCAGCAACTACTCCAGAAAGAGAATCTCAGACACCAGTCAACATTGAACCGACTTCTTTTGAGTTGGGGTTAGATAAAGCCACTGGTGGTTTAACTATCAGTCAATCTGCTCAATCAAGCGCGGATTGGAAGTTGGTGGCAAGTCAATACCAAGATGCGATCGCTCTGATGAAACAAGTTCAGCAAGAAAGCCCGGACTTTGCTCTAGCTCAAAGAAAAATTACTGAATATCAACTCCAAGTCAAGTATGCTCAGGAAAAAGCGACTGTTAACCCACTTTTAACGACATCACCAGAACCGCAGAAAATAATAGTTGCTGTTCCGGAAGCATCACCATTACCAAAGTTCATCCTCCGACCTTTGCCGCAACCTGTACGGGTACAAGTAAAAAAACTACCACCTTTGGTATCATTACCGCCACAAACACTCAACCAAGCCAAAGAAAAAGAAAGTACGGAAGTATTTTCAGTACCCATCAAACGTCGAATCGGTGGCACACCAATTATAGAAGTTACTTTCAATGGCAATCAACAATTTGAGATGATTGTCGATACAGGAGCGAGTGGAACAGTTATCACTCAGCAAATGGCTTCTTCTTTGGGAGTGGTGTCTGTGGGGAAAGCTAAAGCAAACACCGCAAGTTCCAAAGCTGTGGAATTTTCTATTGGCTATGTTGATACTATTGAAGCAGGTGGAGTATCAGTTAATAAAGTAGCAGTTGCGATCGCAGGATCAGATTTAGAAACTGGACTTCTCGGACATGACTTTTTTGGTAATTACGACCTCACCATCAAACGCGATGTGGTCGAATTTCGTCCCCATGACGATTTACAATCTAATTCCCCAGAAACTCAACTAAGTGTTCCAACTTCACCCAAGCAGCGCCGGATTGTAGAATATCCTTAGCCGCACTAACCAATTCGTCGGCAGAAATGCCTTTGAAGTGCAATGCTGTCAGAATTGCTCCTGATATTTCTGGCGGAATGGCTTCGTTTAAGCATCCTTGCATCAATTGAGCAGCTTGATTGCCAGAAAAGGATTCGCGGTCTAATAATTGTTGCAGCAGTGTCCAGAAGAAGGAAAATTCCGGCGCAGCGATGGGGGAATTTGTCATAGATTGGATTCTTCGTAGTAAGCTTTTTAACGCTTAATATGGCACGCTTCGTGCCCACTACCAACTTCAAAATAACAAAGTTCGTCTAATAAGTAGGTTGAATTAAATATAAAATCACCGTAGGGTGTGTTACCGCAAAGCGCGTAACGCACCTCAGACCATTAATGGAATGGTGCGTTAAACTTCGTTATAATGCACCCTACGTTACTCGCGTCTTTTTTCCCGTAAACAAGCCAGGGCAGCCCCTATGCCAGTTTGAAATAGACTGAAAGTGATTAATCCCTCTTCATTCTTTGCAATATCTATAAATGATAGTGCATCTCCACCTTTTTCCGATTGGGCAACAATAGTACCCTGTATCAACTTCGCTTGGAATCTTACTATTGCATCTATGTTCACCAAAAGCCCTATTCCAAATAAAAAACCACCGCACAAATTAGCAACTCGAATCGAATTCATCGATTACCTCACAAGCGCAACAAGGATACATTTTATAATTGATTTCGGTTCAAATGAGGTGATGTTTGGAAAGCGTGATTTCGCATTGGCAGCTAAAGTTGAATAACCGATTCAGGGTTGCAATTTGTACCACCCATACAAGTGAATAACTGCCAGCCAAACTGCCGAAAGTAAACCCGCAAGGCTGAGGGTAAGACCGCTAAATGATACTAATAACCCAAAAACGGGTAGCACTGCCCCCGCAATGGTACAAATAAGGGCTGCCAGGGATGCACGCAAATTTGCTCCTAACCCCCATGACAAAGCTAGCAAAATCAGGGAAATCAACGTCCAAGCAAATTCGGCGTTCATTAAACGGGCTAAATAAGTCAAAGTCAATAAACAAGCAAAGAAAATCCCGCTAGCCAGGGTTACGTTTTTTAAACTCATTGGGATGGATAAATATAACAACAATATCCACCACAAAAATAACGCCGGCGCTAGCAATAATAGACGGGGCATGATGCCAGTGTTCCGAATTGGCTCGGTGTTGGTATATACTCCCAAGGGATTTTTTACGGAAACATTATCATCAAATATCCAAGTAAATTGGGTGCTTTTTCTGTCAACTTTAATGTCATTTGGTATAATACCGCTGGCAAAATTAGCCCCAGTGAAGTTAGCGATCGCTATCAAGCGAAAGTTAGAAAGTAATTGCCCTTCGGCACTATAAACCCAACGTGGTCCCCCAAGCGCTTTATAGGTAACGCGAAAGCTAGTTTCTTCTCTCGGTTGCAAGCTAAATGCAAAGTTATAATCACCGGGATTTGTTTGTTGTAGTCTATTACCAGCACGCTCTACTTTATAGCTTTGCAGTAATGAGTAGCCGTTAGGTGGTGGTACTTCAAAGAAAAAATTATTAATATTCTCAAGTTGGTTGACAACTTTGTAGTCAGCAGTGTAATCTACGCGATAAGTTGCACTACGACCTTGAACATCTGGACTTTGGTCAAGCTTTACCTGAATTTGCGAGCCAGCCACCGTTAGAAAGCGGTTGACATCTCGCGTTTCATTTGTTTTGACTATTTTGCCATTGACTTGAGTTGTCGTGGTATATGGCTCTTTGATGATGTAACGTACTTGCGGTGCTGATTGTTCTAGTTTATCTCCGGCAACACTAAGAGCTACATTCGCTACTTTTGCTTGTTCCCAGTAATGATAGCGATTGCTAAGAGTTGAACAAAGAAAAAATCCCACCACTAGCAAAACTAATACCAAAGCTAGATGCTGCAATCCCCGTAAAAGTTCAGAATAACGAAGCGCCTCTTGGCTAACAAATAGAGATTGTTCTTTCCGCAAAGGGCGCAGAGAAAAACTCAATAGCGCGATCGCTATTCCCAAAGCTACCACCAAAAATACTAACAACACTGAAGCTTTGAGTATCTGGCTTCCCAGCTGAACTAGCTCAACAGGATGTGTTAAATCCGGCACTCCGGGAATGCCTTGTGCAGAAACAAACATTAGCTTTTGTCAGAATGTACACAATGAGACAGATGAAATTTCTCAAAAGTTTCTACAATTTACAAACCTCTAAGCACACGCTAGCTAAACTACCTATAGTTGTTCACCCGGAGTTTCAAGGTTTTATCCTCAAATAACGGTTAAACGATAGGAGTACCGTACAATAAATTTATGACTATTTCATTAAAGCTAGAAAAAAATCAATCTAGCTCTGACAGCGATTTTCATCTTATATGAACCACATTATTTTTATAGAAGGGCAAAGTCGCACAGGAAGAAATGAAGAAACAAGAGTGTGGTCTAAATACACGAAAATTGCTGTAATCTCAATTAAAAGATAAACTATGAACGCGAGTGCGTAAAAGTGCGATTGAGAAGGATAAAGTGATACGTTTGCATTGTTTATACATATCACTATAAATGAATACGTTCGCTTGTAAAGCAATGTGTTTTTTTATCCTTTATCCTTCTGCTTTATTAGTTATCACCCAAGAAGGAAAACTATGACTCAAATTCTTGACTATTTAAATATTGACTCGGAACGTCAAATTTTGTGTGGTTATACAAATCACACTTCTCAAATCCAAATTATTCGGATTTCCAACATTCCCAATTGGTATTTTGAACGAGTGGTTTTTCCAGAACAAATACTTCTGTTTGAAGCTTTACCTGAGGCAGAATTAGAAATTCATACAACTACGTCTGTGAATACGATGTTGGTTGAGAAAATATGCTGTACTGATTTATACTTGGATAATGAGCGATCGCATTCTTTCACTACTGGGTAAATCGTATCTACAAAGCAAAATCCACCTACACATTAGTGTCAGGTGGATTCTTTGACTTTTTTAGTGGAACCGGGCAGAATTGAACTGCCGTCCGCAATGGGTATTAACGCCCCACTCGTTCACAGGTTTAGCCTTTCTGACCCTCAAGGCGGGAATCGTTCATTATCCCGAACGTAGGATGCTCTGATTTAATCTTAGCTAACAAGCCAACCAGAGAACGCTTGTTAGAGCATCCGTTGGGGGTTGGTCTCTAGCCCTTAACGGAGTCAAACTAGAGACGCTCGAACCTGAAAGAGGTGTTTTAGGCTGCTACTAGAGCATCCTTACGAGCAAATTTTACGATGTTGTTCGCATTTACTTTTTTTTCGAGCCTTTGATTTCCGAGAGGAGACTCACTCTCGACCTGAATCACAAAGCAGCTTTCGCCATCACGTCGAAACCGTTACGGCCCCATGTCATACTTCTGATTATAATGTAGTATTTGGAAATTTGCAACGAGAGTTCTTGAGATGGGGGGATGGGGGGATGGGGAGAAAGAAAAATTATTCCCCTTGTCCCCTTGTCCCCTTGTCCGCCTTGTTCCCAGTCCCCAGTCCCCAGTCCCTAAGTCAACGCCTGGGCACCGCCAACAACCTCTAGAATTTCTTGGGTAATTGCGGCTTGTCGGGCTTTGTTATAAGACAAGGAAAGAGATTTAATCAATTCGCCGGCGTTGTCGCTGGCGTTGTTCATTGCTGTCATTCGTGCGGCTAGTTCGCTGGCGGCTGATTCTTGTAACGCCCGCAATAGCTGGTTACTCAGATACAATGGCAATAGAGAATCGAGAATCTGCACTGGATCTTGCTCAAAAAGCATGTCGCGGGGAAAAGCGCGGACTTGGGTAGTGACTTTCTCGCGTTGCACTTCAAATTGACCGCCACGAGTTGTCAGGCGGAAAATTTCGTCATCTGGTGCTTCTAAACCTTGAACGTCAAAAGGAAGCAAAGTTTGCACGACTGGGCGAGAACTAACCAGGGAGATGAACCTGGTGTAGACTAGCTCAATGCGGTCTACGCTTTCTGAAAGGAACAAAGAAAGCAGTTGATCGGCAATTTGATTTGCCTCAGATGCGACAGGAATTTGCTCTAAGCCTGTGTAAGTTTTATCAATCGGCTGATCTCGGCGTTGGAAGTACTGAATGGCTTTGCGTCCTACTAGTACAAATTTGTAGTTTACGCCTTCTGCTTTGAGTTCTTTGGCGCGATTTTCGGCACGACGAATGACGTTATTATTGTAGCCACCGCACAAACCGCGATCGCCTGAGATTACCAACAACCCGACAGACTTGACATCGCGTTTTTTCAGAAGTGGTAAATTTGCTTCTTCAAACCGCAAGCGAGTTTGTAAGCCATACAATACTTGTGCCAAGCGATCGGCAAAGGGACGAGTAGCAATTACTTGTTCTTGAGCGCGACGCACTCTGGCTGCTGCTACCAGTCGCATCGCTTCTGTAATTTTTTGGGTATTTTTGACCGACTGAATGCGATCGCGTATTGCTTTGAGATTAGCCATATTTTTAAGTTCTGAGTCCTTAGTCCACAGTCAATAATCCAGAGTCCAGAGAAAGAGAGTTTTTTGACTGTTGACTCTGGACTCTTGACTCTTGACTAATTACACTGTTGCCAAGAATGTTTTCTTGTATTCAGTAAGTGCTTCTTTCAAAGCAGTTTCCTCAGCTTCACCTAGTACTTTTTGAGTTTGTACTCCTTGGGTGTATTCAGGTTTGCTGGTTTTTAAGTATTCCCGCAGACCTTTGGTGAACGAGGTAATTTTACTGACTGCAATGTCATCTAGGTAGCCGTTAATACCAGCGTAGAGAATTGCTACTTGCTCGTATACCGCCAAAGGAGCGTTTTGTGGCTGCTTGAGAAGTTCGCGCAAGCGCTGACCCCGCGCTAACTGGTCTTGGGTGGTTTTATCTAAGTCAGAAGCAAATTGCGCGAAGGCTTGTAAGTCGTCAAACTGCGCCAATTCCAACTTGATTTTACCGGCAACTTTTTTCATTGCCTTGGTTTGAGCGGCAGAACCTACACGGGATACAGAAATACCGGGGTTTACAGCCGGACGGATACCGGAGTTAAACAAGTCTGAAGAAAGGAATATTTGACCGTCGGTAATCGAAATTACATTGGTGGGGATGTAAGCAGATACGTCACCAGCTTGGGTTTCGATGATTGGTAGAGCAGTCATGCTACCTTTACCTAATTCATCACTGAGTTTAGCTGCTCTTTCCAACAAGCGGGAGTGGATGTAGAATACATCTCCAGGATACGCTTCGCGTCCGGGTGGACGACGCAACAGCAAAGACATTTGGCGATAAGCTTGAGCCTGCTTGGACAAGTCATCGTAAATTACTAAGGTTGCTTTGCCTTTGTACATGAAGTACTCAGCTAGTGTTGCCCCAGTGTAGGGAGCCAAGTATTGTAGGGTTGCTGGTTCACTGGCACTAGCAGCAACAACGATGGTGTAGTCCATTGCGCCTTTTTCTTGCAATGTTTGCACCACGTTAGCGACGGTGGAAGCTTTTTGACCGATCGCAACGTAAACACAAATTACATCTTCGCCTTTTTGGTTGATGATTGTGTCAATCGCGATCGCAGTTTTTCCGGTTTGGCGATCGCCAATAATCAATTCGCGCTGACCCCGACCTATGGGAATCATCGAATCAATTGCGGTGATACCGGTTTGCATCGGTTCGTGTACCGAACGACGCTCAATAATACCAGGTGCGGGAGATTCAATCAAACGAGTTTCTGTAGTTTTGATTTCTCCCTTACCATCAATCGGACGACCAAGAGCATCAACAACTCGTCCAACCATAGCCTCACCCACTGGCACCTGGGCAATTCTGCCAGTAGCGGTTACGGAGCTACCTTCTTGAATCTGGCGACCTTCACCCATCAAAACCGCGCCGACGTTATCTTCTTCTAAGTTTTGGGCGATGCCGATTGTACCATCTTCAAATTCTAATAGTTCCCCAGCCATAGCCTTTTCTAGACCATAAATCCGGGCAATACCGTCACCTACTTGCAGGACGGTACCAACGTTAGCAACTTTGACATCTTGGTCGTATTGCTCGATTTGTTTCTGAATAATGCTGCTGATTTCGTCAGGTCTGATGTTAATAGCCATGTGTCTATCTTTTTTGGGAGACTGAGGGAGTAGTTAGTGGTTAGTGGTTAGTAGTGTTTTTTTCAACGCTCTAACGCTCCAACCAACAATTTATTAAGAGCCGCTTAAGCGTAGGGAAAGACGACGTAACTGACTTCGCAAACTGGCGTCAATTACTTGAGAGCCAACTTTGATGATTACACCACCAATCAAGTCACGGTCTATTTTTGTTTCTACATCGACATGACGAGCGTTGGTCATCGCTATGACTTTTTCTCGTATTGCTTGTTCTTGCTCTTGCGAAAGAGGAACGGCAGAGCTTATTTCTGCTAAGACAGTTTGATTTTTCTGTCTGAGAAGCGTTATATACTGCTCGCAAATTGGTTCTAGCAACAAAATGCGCCGTCTATCTACTAACAGCATCAAGAAATTGCGTAAGTTTGAGTTAGTGCTTTCGCCAACGACTTCGTTGATGACTGCCTTTTTTTTGTCAGCTTCAATAAAGGGGTTGGCGATAAAGCCTTGCAATTCTGATGAATTTTGCAATAAATTCAGCAAAGAACGTACATCTTCGCCGAATTCTTCTGTCTGGTTTTTTGACTCGGCTACTGACATTAACGCCTGTGCATAAGGCTGGGCGATTTCGGCTATTGCTATGTCGCTTTTCATACCTAGCCTCCCACCTGCGCGATGCTGCGGTTAATTAATGCTTGTTGAACGTCGTCGGCAATGCCACTTCGCAGACCGGATTCGACTTTTTGCAATGCTAAAGTGCTTACTCGTTGCCGCAGTTCAGCGATCGCTCGATCTCTTTCTGTGTTTAAATCAGCTGCGGCATTTTGTTTCAAGCGTTCTACGTCTTGCGCTGCCTTCGCCAACGTTGCTTCTCGCGCTGATGCGGCATTTTCTTCGGCTGTTTTGCGGATGCGTTGTGCTTCTGCTTGCGCTTGGGTCAACTGCTCTTGCGCTTTGGAAAGGGCGATTTGTGCCTCTTTTAAACGCGCTTCCGCTCCCTGAATTTCGGTTTCAATATTTATCCGCCGCTCGTTCAGGATGTTGGTTAAAACTTTACGTCCAAAGTAAAATAGTATGCCAATTAGAAGCGCTAAGTTAATTAGATTGGTTTCAAAAATGTCTAGGTTTAGACCGAAACCACCTTCGCCTTCTGCCTCTGAGTGAACAGCGGCTTCTGCGGCAAGTAATATGAAAGTCCCCATGTTAGCCATTTACACGCTCGCGCTCGCTTGCTGATTAATTTGAACTTTCCCAAAGGGAAAATAATTTAAGTTTTCCCTTCGGGAAAAAGTGCCTTTCGACACTTAATTAAGCGCTTACAGAACTTGTGTCCAGATGCGCGTATGCTTTCAACAGAACCAGTGTTATAATCTGGAAAAGATTGCTTTATCTAACCAGACTTGTTGGTCCCAATAGTTTTTCTAGAATCTGCCTGCTGAGGGCATCAACTTGTTGCTCTAAGGAATGCATTGCTTCTTGCTTTTGCTGCTCGATTTCCACAGATGCTTGTTCGCGTTGAGCTTGAGCTTCTTTTTGCGCTTCAGCAATTTTCTCGGCGGTAATTTTCTTAGCTTCAGTTTGAGCAGCTTCTACAGTAGCTTGCGATTGCCTGCGGGCATCGGCTAGCTGTTGTTCATATTCTTTAGTTAAGCGCTCGGCTTTCGCCAAACGTTCACGGGCTTCAAGGTTATTCGTCCGGATATAATTATCGCGATCGTCTAATACCTTGGTCATTGGCTTGTAGAAAATTGCATTCAACAAAGCTGCCAACAGCAAAAATTGCAATGCCATCAAGGGCAAGGTAGCATCGAAATCAAACATTTCTCTCCTAGAAGGGCTGGAATAGCACTCTTTGATGGCTAGCTAATTCATCCAACCTTTAATATTCTATAGACCCCATAGCCAACCAGGGTCAACTTACATGGAAACGACGTGGAAAAGACGATTATGTCAGTTGTAGAGACGGTTGGATATGTAGCAACTTCCGCACTTGTTTACATCGTTCGCGTCTCTACACTAACAATTTTTATGTCTTAGGCAAATGGGTTAGCAAACAGTAGCACTAGGGCAATAACCAGACCGTAGATGGTCAGGGATTCCATGAATGCTAAGGTTAACAGCAATGTACCGCGAATTTTTCCTTCTGCTTCTGGTTGACGCGCAATACCTTCTACTGCTTGACCTGCGGCATTTCCTTGACCGATACCAGGTCCGATCGCAGCTAAACCAATTGCTAAAGCGGCAGCGATAACGGAAGCAGCAGCAACTAATGGATCCATTTTGATTTTCCTTATGACAACAGAATGAACAATTTTCGGTTTTAGATTTTGAACAAAATCTAAAATTACATCAACTGAGAAGGTTTAATGCTCCTCATGCCCTTCATCACCGTGCCCTGCTATTGCTTCGTGAATGTATGCTCCAGCTAAGGTAGCAAAGACCAGGGCTTGAATGGCACTGGTAAATAAACCTAGAGCCATAACGGGCAAAGGTACAAACAGAGGAACCAATAGAACAAGCACACCTACTACCAATTCATCCGCCAAAATATTGCCAAATAGACGGAAGCTTAGGGAGAGAGGCTTGGTGAAGTCTTCGAGAATAGCGATCGGCAATAAAATCGGTGTCGGCTCTATATACTTCTTAAAGTAGCCTAAACCCCTTTTGCTAAATCCGGCGTAAAAATACGCTAAAGAAGTTAGCAATGCCAACGCGACTGTCGTATTGATATCATTTGTCGGTGCTGCCAATTCACCCGAAGGCAGTTTGATTAGCTTCCAGGGAATTAAAGCACCTGACCAATTCGACACGAAGATAAACAAAAATAGTGTGCCAATAAACGGCACCCAAGGACGATAGTCTTTCTCACCAAGTTGGTTTTTCGCCAAGTCCCGAATAAATTCTAGGGCATATTCCATCAAATTTTGGATGCCTTTAGGAATTCTCTTGGCGTTGGTAGTAGCAGCGATGGAAGCTATGGCAAGAACACCAATCACAAACCATGAGGTGAGAAAAACTTGCCCGTGTATTTTCAGATTGCCCAATTGCCAGTATAGGTGATGACCTACTTCCAATTTGGCGAGGGGAAAAGAATTAAAGGCGTTTAAGACACTAAGCATGTGCATTCTTCAAGATTTTTCCCCAAAAAGCGAGGATTGGAGATATTGTCTTTGTGAGCCTGACGTTTAAGAATCAGGAATAAACGCAGTTTGCACCGTATAGACGATGAGCGTGGCTTTGTAAGTGAGAAATCCCAAGAATATTGGCAGGACATGTAAATCGTGCCATTGAGTCGCAACTACCATCAAGCCAATAAATAAAGCAAAACGATTTTTGCTCAAACTGTTTTTTTCGCTACCTAGCCGCTCAACGTCTCTAGCCAGCAATTTTAAGTAAACCACACCTGTACACGCCCCTATCAAATAATTCAGGGCAATGTTTAGGGAATAAAAAATCCACACTGAGATAAAAATAATTCCCGTCAATACGAGTGTGATTCTCAACAACTTCTGGAAAAGTTGGTGAAACTCTTCCATAGAAGATGATCCTGGTTCTGTATCCTCAAAACCAGGTTGAGAATCTTGTCGTGTTGTTGGCGTGGGGTTAATCGATTCGTCTGACAAGCTCACGGGAAGCAGAAACCAGTACAGCTAATTATGTTGACTGCACATTCAGTCAGCTGAATCATATCACGGTTGGGTAACATTACTTTAGGAAAAAACAATTAACTTCTTGTTTGGGAAGGGGGGAGTGGGCAGTCAGGAGTTAGAAGTTATTTGTCTCACTCTCCCCTTGTCTTTTTACCTTGGTGTGAGCAAAATTACTTGCTGCTGGAGGAGCGATCGCACTCCCTCTATCCCCAACTCCACACTCCCTAAAATCTCTCCTACCGTTTTCCCGTCACAGTTTTGCAAAAACTCAAACTCCCTGTCCGACAAGTTGATAATTTGATAATCGTAATTAAAAATACACTTACTCGGAAAGCCATGAATACAAGGGTTAAGTTCGGGAATCGCTGCAAGCATTGCATCATCGGCTGACCAATCGGTTTTAACTATGGGAGGACGACCGAGGAAAAACTCGTAATGGGTAACTTCAGGATCTAGTAATTCTATCAGACGATAAACATCGCGATCGCTTAACTTTTCTGCCCGTTCAATCAATTCTGGTGCTTTGCTCAAAAGTCGTTCTAACTGCCAAAATCCCGGATTCGAGAAATTAATAAATTCTAAACCCGAAGCATCAATTAATTCAAATAGCGTTTCAATGTTGTAGTCAATCTCTTGGGGATGAACATACATATCGGCAAAGCATTCGTCTCGTTGGTTTTCCATTGCCCAACGTTGTTTCTCGTACTTGACAATTTTGTTATTTTCTGGTAGTAATGAAAATAATTGTCGCCCCACTTGAACACCATCGCGATAATCGCCGCGTTTGTCACCTTGAAGAAGTGCGATCGCTTTTTGCATAAGTTGAATTTCCCAGCGTCCCAACTCCCCATAGACGAAGATGTGCATCAAGCCACCTGGGGCTAATTTCTTCGCTAAAGCTTGAATACCACGAATTGGGTCGCTTAAATGGTGCAGCACCCCGACGCAGTTAATCAAATCAAACTCACCCGGAAGCTGTTCGACATCATACAGACTGAGGTGATGAAATTCAACGCGGTTTGCTCCAGAACGTTTACAGCGCTCTTTTGCAACGTCCAAAGCGCCGGCACTTAAGTCAATTCCGACAACTTGTGCGTGTGGGTTGAGATGTACCAAATATTCAGTACTCACCCCCGTACCGCAGCCTGCATCCAAAATGCGGATATCTTGCTTTTGGGGTTTTTGTCCGGTACAGAAGTTGTATGCGGCTAACCAATTCCAGCGCCAATTGTAGCCTGGAGGTGGTTCATCTAGCAGCGGTTCTGGGGGGAAGGGGTAGGTATTATAAAGTTTGGCAACAGCAGCGCTAACGGTTTGATCGGACATTTTTGGAGCAGTATGGCAGCATTTTTGAGTATACCGGACGACTGAAGTCGCGGCTACACAAACAAAGTCCGCCTGCGCGGACTAATAGCCAAAAAGCCTGACACCCTGAAGGGTGCAGCTACACGAACAAAGTCCGCCTTGTCTACGACACGCTACGCGAACGCGGACTAACAGCCTAAAAGCCCACGCAGGTAAGCTCTGTTCGTATAGCCCCAGGCTTCCAGCCTGAGCGAGGGGAGGGGCGTTTATCAAAGGTCACATTGGTGGGTTTGGCAATATTTGGCGTTTTTGATTTCACTCTGCAAATTATTCAAAGAAATTATTTGCAAATTAGTCCCACCCTGAACCGCAGCAGTGATGTAGGCGAATTTTTGCCCGCGATGAAAGTTGTCTCTACCAACTTTTGCTACAGAACGAGAATTACGGAAGTCGTTGGCAATTTCCGAATTATAAATATTTTGCAGCAGTTTTACGCCCTTGGTATTATTAGTGGTAAATTTTATGCTGGGGTCATCGCTGACTGTTATTCCTTCTTTAGTCACAGTCCCGTTTTGGGAAGTAGTATTTACATAAAAGTACAAATTACCGTTGCGACCTTCGTAACCATGCGCTTCGCTGTTATATTTTAGAGCCGATAGTTGAGGTCTGGTTCTTGCCCACTTGAGGACGGTGTTAATGTTTTGTCCTGGTAGCGCGTTTGCAGGTGCGACAGTTAAGCCGATCGCACAAACGGATAAAGCAGCAGTAGATAATAAGTTAAATTTATTACGAGCAGACATCGGTTTTCTCTGTATGGAAGATAAAGACTATAGTTTAAGCGATCGCTAAATTAGGTTAGTGATTACAATCACATGGGCGATCGCCCAATTAGCATCTTGAATATTTCAGGGTTGGACAACAGATATGTTTTGTGTCAACCTGAAGGCAAGATTCGTGTTTGGTTTTGATAAGCCATCAGCGGAAGTGTTCGCCCAGATCAGGGCTAGAGTGAACAAAGCAGCATGTAATAGTAAGTAAAATTTATTACGCATAAATATAAGTTTTTTATAAGCGAACGTTGATATATAC
>JBPCQW010000280.1:0-7313 GCA_050997715.1 Hassallia sp. | reverse complement strand
TTCTAACACTGAGCAGAGTCTACACTTTTACCGCGACCTCCTGGGAATGCAAGTTGATAGCCGTAGCCTCAACTGGCGTGCAACCCAAGCTCGCTTGGATAACTTACCAGGAGCCGAAGTCCAAATTACATCACTGCGACCTGCTCAAGACGGCTTAGGGATTGAATTGCTAGACTATCTTGTACCTTCTAAAGGTCGTGCTATACCGAGTGACTGGAAAAGTTGCGATATTGCGAGTATGCAAATTGAGCTTGTTGTTAATGACATTGAGCAAGCAGTAGAGATACTTCGGCAGAATGGGGTTCAGTTTGTGTCACCACGGATTGTACAGTTTAGCGATCGCTCATTCCCTTACAGACAGGGTTGTTTAGTTAAAGATCCTGATGGACATACAATATTGCTAAGTGCGGAATGTGAGATTAAAAACTAGCCCCAGAACTCGCTTAGATTTTTCATGTTACAGTTTCGGGTGCAGAATGTGGATTCAAAAATTAGCTCTTATGTTTATTTTTTCAGAGCGACTAAAGAGGGATAGTGCGATGTCTATGCCAGGCTATGCCTACAGTATTTTCAACACCGAGGAGAGTTGACAATTTTACCACGGCTCCTGGAAATGCAAGCCGATAGCCTTTATACATACAAATATGAAATCATCATGAAATGCTGGTGTTCCATAAGTAATAAATACTCTTCATTTCTATTGGTAGATACATTTACATCCCTACATTTATAAGGTAGGGCTATAGGCAATTATGCCTGTAATTTACTAATTGGAGAGGTAAAAATCTTGGCTATACAACAACTAACCTTGAATCAAGTTAACCAAGAAATGCAGCAGTGCATTCAAAACTGCTTAGATTGTCATAGCATCTGCTTGAATACTGTGAATTACTGCTTACAAAAGGGCGGTAATCATGCAGAACAGGCTCATATTCGGCTACTGCTTGATTGCGCTGAAATTTGTGAAACCAGTGCTAATTTTATGCTGCGGACTTCTGAACTGCACACCCGTACCTGCGGTGTTTGTGCAGAAGTATGTGAGCGGTGCGCTCAAGAGTGTGGTCGCATGGGCGATGATGCTCAGATGAAAGCTTGCGCTGATATGTGCCGTCGCTGTGCTGAATCCTGTCGGCAAATGGCAATGGCCAAAGCATAAGTCATTATGAATACTGGCTACCGTATGGATAAGATTGCTAAATGCGGTAGTCAGTAAGGGAAAACTTACAGCGTTTTTCAGGTAAATGAAATACATAGGTAGGGGCACAACAATGTTACCCTTACTATAATTTTTACCTCACGCCTGTTGCAATCTGCTGTATATCTACTTAAAAGTTATTCTCAGCAAATTTAGATGGATAATTGGATAATTATAGATATCGAGTTCTTACTTAAGTAAATATAGCGATCGCAACATTTTTCAGTGCAATTTTTTAATTCTAATTACTTGCCTCACGGGACGTAATAACAACGCAAATAGTACCAGCACCGGAATAATTTCCACTCGCCCCATCCACATAAACAAAATTAAAATTAATTTGCCTATGTCAATTTATAAATATGTGTAGGTGGTAACTATCCCAGGCAGCATCCATCTATAGGAGAAGTTTATATTTATTTCCTTAGCTCCAGTTTTTATGATAATCTAGCGTCCAAAAATGAGAGCATCCAATGAATATGCACCAGGGCCTAAAACCGCGATCGCTATCAACATAACGCAATACATAAAAGCCTTTTCCCAACTTGGCGGTTCGCCTTTGCCTAAAGGGCCTTGATATTGGTCTTCTGGAATTAGGTATGGATCTTGGGCTACAAAAGGTTTACTTCCAGAAATATCTAAATAGATTGCAAAAATCATTGAGCCGAGAATTGGCAATGTTGCTAAGAGTGTCAGGAATCCAATAATTAGAAAAATTCCGCCACCCAACATAGATGCAGCTGATAAAAAGCAAAGAAATACAGACATTTTTAGAGACTCAGCCCACTGTTGAAGATGCGTTATTTTTGGATAGCCATGTAGGATAAATAACGCACCAGTGCTAACTCTTAGTAATAAAAGTGCTAATCCTGGGAATCCGTCAGGATAAATATTATAAAGTGAACTTAATAGGTATGTCCCTAGCTGTGGGAAATTAAATGAACCTAGAAAAAAGGCGATCGCTACACCAATGCCAAATTTATAAATCATTGCTGTACACCACGGGTATTAAGGTCGATAGCATATAAGGAATGACCGGCTGTGATAAAAAGGCGTTCACGTTCGCGTAGCGTGTCCGCAGGACTCAGTGTCCCTGAAAGGGAATCGCCTTCTTTAGCACTAAAAGTTAGGTTAGTGGATGTCTCAGGGACAAGAATTTTTCCCAACTGAGTCCCATCGGGGGCGTATATCTGCACGCTGTCTTGAGAACTAGTAAAAACATTGCCGTACTTATCCACCCGAAATCCATCAGGTTGTCCTGGATCGATGACTGCAAACACACGACCATTCTTCACATAGCGATGTCTACGACGGGCTACGCCTACGCCCACGACCTCATACACACGGATGTCATGAGGCCCCCCAGGTATATTAAATGCTGCTGTATCTGAAACATACAGCAGGTTTTCATCTGCACTGAAAGCCAACCCGTTAGGACGCACCATGTCTGTTACTACTGGATAAATCTCACCTGTTGCCGGGTCGAAGCGATACACGTAACTTCCGGGTTGTTCCTGTTCGCCGCCGTAACCTTGATTTGGTTCAGTGATACCATAGGGCGGATCGGTGAACCAAATTGTACCATCGCTTTTCACTACCAAATCATTTGGACTATTAAGGCGTTTGCCTTGGTAGCGATCGACTAAAATCTTCCACTTACCATTGTCTTCGCGGCGAATTATGGCACGCAAACCAGACGAACAAGCAACTAGACGACCTTCCAAGTCACGGTAATTACCACTTTGATAATCAGATGGATCACGTAGGACACTCACATCGTCATTAGGACTCCAACGTAACAGGCGGTTGCCGTGAGCGTCACTCCATACAACGCTATCATCTTCATGAAAGTAAACAGGCCCCTCACTATGGACTGCACCGTTGGCTAGCTTTTGCAGTGAAGCATTTGGAGATACAATAGCACGCAGGCGATCATCATAGATTTCGATGATTTCAGACATGGAAATCTCCTATCAATTCAACTCTGTTTTTGACAATGAATTACAGCTTCAAGTTCACACTAATTCATGCTTATAAAACTGGATTTAATATTATTAACAATCTAAATTTAAATCTTACAGATATATTCTGGTCGCCTCTTACCAGTTATTGTTAATTATAAATTTACATATAATACAACATCAACTAATATCATATTCGGTTTCGATTTACCTCCAACTGTAGACAGACATTTATCTAACTATTATTAGATTAGATAAAAATAGCCATAATCACATTGTATGGATACAAAAATGAAATTAAAATGAAATCACAGCCTATCTTTAGAGATAAATAAATATTAACCCATTAGGTAGAAGTAATATTGTAATTAAAGTTTTAGTCTGAGCTAAGATATATCGTGAGACTTATAAAATATTTCCCCGTACTTAGCTAATAAACTCGACTGTTTTTGAAAACAACAATGATTAATTAGCGATACAAAAAGACTATTTATTAGTTACTAATATTGACTAATAACTCTAGACTTTTCAAAGTGAAGTATGAAATTTTAGTTCTGGCGATCGCAGGGTATCGCGCATTGAATTTGCACAATTAGGGCACAAAATTTTTTCGTGGATAACTGCACTGCATATATACTACATATATTATGTATGATGAACATTACAGAACACTACGACATCATTATTATCGGTACAGGAGCAGGTGGAGGTACGCTGGCTCACCGCCTTGCACCCACAGGTAAAAAAATTCTAGTGCTAGAACGAGGCGACTTTTTGCCCAGAGAAAAAGCTAACTGGAATCCGCAGGAGGTCTATCAAAAACACCGCTACCATACAGATGAGGAATGGTATGACAAAGATGGTATTGCCTTTAAACCGCAGACAGGCTACTGGGTTGGCGGCAATACCAAACTCTACGGTGCGGCTCTGATTAGATTACGGGAGCGAGATTTTGAAAGGGTAATTCACCAAGGAGGAATTTCTCCAGAATGGCCCTTGAAGTATCAAGACCTTGAGCCATACTACACCCAGGCAGAAAAGCTGTATGACGTGCATGGTAAAGAAGGAGAAGACCCCACCGAACCACCTCGTAGCGAACCATATCCCTATCCGCCAGTTAGTCATGAACCGGATATGCAGTCTCTTGCTGATGGCATCCGCGAACTGGGTTATTACCCATTCCATCTACCACTAGGATTAAAGCTCAATGAAAGCGATCGCACCAAAAGTCCCTGTATTCGCTGCGATACCTTTGATGGATATCCCTGTCTTGTACAGGCAAAAGCCGATGCTGATGTCAACGCCATTCGTCCTACTCGTGAAAAGTATAGCAATTTAACTCTCCTAACTAATGCCAAAGTCTTACGGCTGCATACCAGTGAGTCAGGACGAGAAGTGACAGGGGTAGAAGCTGAAATTGCAGGTGAGCAACATTGGTTCACAGGTGATATTGTGGTTGTTGCCTGTGGTTCTGTCAACTCAGCTGCCTTGCTGTTACGCTCTGCTAATGACAAACATCCTAATGGATTAGCAAACAGTTCCGACCAGGTGGGGCGGAATTTTATGAAACAATTGGAAACCGCGATCGTTTCCATACATCTAGAAGTGAATCGTGCCAACTTTCAAAAAACGATCGCCGTCAATGATTTTTACTGGGGAGAGCCGGATTTTCCTTATCCGATGGGGATGGTGCAAAATACCGGCAATGTCCTAGCCGATATGATTCCCGGAGAAGCACCGCCACTGATGGCTCCATTTGTCAAGCTGATTCCTCATTTTGAGCGACATTTGCTTGCTGAAAGATCAGTGGGCTGGTGGTTGCAAACAGAAGATTTACCAGACCCAAATAATCGGATTCGTGTAGTGGGTGACAAGATTCACGTTGACTATACACTGAATAATACCGAAGCCGGCGATCGCTTAATCCATCGCTGGACATCTGTACTCAAGTCAATTCCTCATTCTGCTAAAAGCGTCCTACCATTTAGCCTTTATCCCCGCACCCAGTTACCAGAAGCAGCAGTTGGCCATCAATGCGGTAGTTGTCGATTTGGCACAGATCCAAAAACCTCAGTCCTTGACATCAATTGTCGTACTCATGATGTTGATAATCTCTACGTGGTAGATAGCAGTTTCTTTCCCTCAAATTCTGGTGCTAACCCGACATTAACCATTATGGCCAATGCGTTGCGCGTTGGCGATCGCATAATTGAACGCTTGGAATCAAAAGGATAAATATTATGACAAACGAGGAAATTAAACAACAAGACCAACCACAGATTCAATCTCAACAAATCGGCTCAGATGCAACGGATTCTCATCCCATAGCTACAAGTTTAGGTGTTGTGGGAGGTGGCGTAGCAGGAGCCGCACTCGGCCGCTCAATTGCTGGTAAAGTGGGTGCTGCGATCGGTGGGGTTGCTGGAGCGATCGCTGGTGGGGTTGCAGGTAATCAGCTAGCAGGATACACTGAGGAATTTCTTGAGGAACTTCAGCCGACAATTGGATTGGGATTAGGAGCCGATCACAAACCAATTGAACTACCCCTTCACTACACTTGGGAACAACTACAAGCACTGTCAAAACCCCAAAGTGGAGCAATTCAAGCTACATAAGCCAATAAGTCAATAATTTTAATTACGAATTACTCTTTACCAATTCATGATGTTTCCACTTTGGCTAAAAGCAGGTTTCTGGGGTTTATTTGGCGGTTCAGCGCTGCTGTTAGGTTCCGCAGTAGGTTACTACGCAAAGATTCCCCAACGGTTAGTTGCCGCAGTTATGGCTTTTGGTGCTGGCGTGTTAATTTCCGCACTAGCGTTTGAACTGATGGATGAAGCTTATAAGCGTGGTGGTTTTGATTCAACAGCAATCGGGTTTGTGAGTGGTGCAGTTGTATACACAGCAGCAAATTGGTTTTTGTCCTATCAAGGTGCGAAGCATCGCAAGCGATCAGGAGAACAGCAGCCATCGGAGGAAGAAAACAACGGGAGTGGACTAGCAATCGCAATTGGTGCATTACTTGATGGTATTCCAGAGTCGATTGTGATTGGTGTCAGTATGATTGGCGGAGGAGTTGTTAGTTGGGTAACTGTGGCGGCTGTTTTTCTCTCCAACGTTCCAGAAGGACTCTCTAGCGCTGCTGGGATGAAAAAAGCAGGGCGTTCAACTGCTTACATCTTTGGTGTATGGGGAGGTATCGCCATCATCTCTGGCATAGCAGCACTTCTAGGCTATGCTTTATTCAGTCACTTTTCACAAGAAATCATCGCCGCAACTACTGCGATCGCCGCAGGTGCTATTTTGGCAATGATTACAGACACTATGATTCCAGAAGCTTTTGAGCAAACACATGATTTTGCTGGGCTAATTGTCGTCTTGGGATTTCTTGTCGCTTTTGTCCTGAGCAAACTTGCTTGAAAATTACGGATTCAACCGTTTTAAGATATGTTTCTGTACAATTTATCTCTAATAATTGTGTGTGGAAGTGTGATTGAAGCAATAAAAATAAAAAATGAAGCCATTGTTGTATTCAAATGTTTTTGCAATTCTTGAACATTAAAATTGTTTAAAAATAAAGCTATTATTATCAAAAACATTATTGAAATAATACTAAGTGGAATTGATTTTAAATAATAACTAATTAAACTTACTTTGGAATTAACCTTTTTCAGGTATTCAAGTTGGTCAAACGTAGAGCCAAGCGAATGCCAAAGTCCAAAATAAACTCCAAAAGATATAATTAATGGCGTTATATAAAAAAGTAGTCCTAAAATAATCCTTGAATTAGATTGCTCCAGTAGAATCGTAGTTCTACGTTTCAATGAGACAGTGTTTGAATGTCAGCGTTCAGGGCTTTGATTTTTGTTATGCAGCGCATTGATAGATTTAGTTCCTGGGATCTCTGCTTGATTGTTTTTGGGATTATCGATAAGGATTCTGTTCTGTTTCCTCACTCTGCATATACGAGTGAGCAGTTTCTAGGATGCGATCGCTGTTGCTAGCTTGTGCTAAAGTTTCATTGCTAGCTGATACGAGAATAAAACCAAAGCCCACCTTGGCACACAAGTCTAAAATTGCGTAGAGTGCAGTCTCCAGACCAGGATTGATCGCGCGGAACCCTTCTGGCCCTAAAATCCAGACAATTGGATAACAAA
>JBPCQW010000257.1:0-24984 GCA_050997715.1 Hassallia sp. | reverse complement strand
TAAGTTTTACTCTGATTTTATAGGTTTGTTAGAATAGCGTGAATTTGGCAGGAAAATTGGCGTTGCTGAATCAAAATATGAAACTTAAGACGCTTCGCGAAGCGTGAATCCAATGAAGTTTGGGCAGCCCTAAACGAGTACGGTTGAACTTAGTCAAGCCATCAGAACTTGTTGTTACCGGCAGTCCAGTCTTTTAAGGGTGGTCTGGTTCACATTGGCTCCGGATTGCTCCGGTTAACAATGCTCCCAACTTCAGCTATGGAGCGCACCTTTCCCTAAGCTACCCAATATTTCCAAGAAAACCGCATTGAGTAGTATATGAGCATTACGGCGAAAAAGCCTATAGTCACATACCCCCAACGGCGATGACAAGAAAGCAACAAGCCTAGTGCGATTGATACAGTTACGATACCGTAAAGAAAGCGTTCGACAGATAGGATAGCTCCAGAGGCTATGACCAGTGCTATAGAGGCAAAACCGTAAGCAACAGCTACGCGACTTAGCTTAGTACGTGATTGCCACAATAGATAGCTGCTACCAAAAAGCATGACAACTTTAGTCAAAGCAATGAACGCCGCACTCCAACCTTTCCTGAGCATCAAATCGTGTGTGAATAGATCCCACCAAACTTTCCCATTGAACCCAGTCTGTGACTGCCATCCCTTCTGTGCATTAACGAAGGCTAACGGGTCACCAAAACTTATAGCGCAGTATAGGCTGAACAAAAGCAGTCCTCCACCCGTAGCGAAAGCTACAACGTAGGCAATTGCTGGACGACGTTCTCTCCATGCCACAAGTAGAAAGGTGGGTATGAGAGCGGCTCCGTTCACGCGAGTTGCAGTAGCCATTGCTCCCCAAAGAGCAGCCCTTGTATATTGGCGATTGTCAAATGCTTGCAAAGAAGCTGTAGTTAACAATAGAAACAGCCCCTCAGTGTAGGTCACCGTTCCGAATATAGAAAAGGGACACCAAGCTAGGACGGCAGTTGCCCACTTCGCAGTTATAATGCCATGCCGTTCCTCTACCCAATAATACAAAACACCCAGCGCACCCAGAAAAGCCAGGTTGTTCACAAGTGTGCCTGCGACTTCAAACGGCAAGCCGAGGCTCATAACGATACGGGTAACTAAGGGAAACAGAGGAAAGAAAGCAATAGAGCTTTGCTTTGCATCATGTGCATATTCGTAGCCTACGGTGGCTATGTGCTGATAAAATTCTCCATCCCAATGTGAGAATAGCTCCCAACCTATTGTAGGAACAAAGTTGCCACCGCGTTGCATTATAGAGGTGGGTAATAAGGGAGCAATAAGCTGCATCACGGCTACAATTACCAGTCGGCTAAGAAGCCACATCGTAACTACAAAAAAAATTGACTCGATTATTTTGGCTTTGCGCCTATCCTCTGTCATTAATGTTTTCTTCTTTTTTAAAACCTAATCTGCAACTTTTCTACTTAATTTTTTGGCATTACTGAATACAAGTATGAAATGAAGAAATGCTCTACATCAAAACTCTTACTCTCTGCGCCTCCGCGTCTCTGCGTGAGGTAAAATTATCCTCAGCAACGCCAATTTTTTTAATATTGATTAGCATGAATTAATCTAAATTTTGTCTTGGCTTCACGAAATTTTTGAGCATATTCATTAATGCGACTTCGCAAAAGTTCGTAATTAATCATTGCTGACTCCTTGTTTCTTAGTTAACTTGCTACTTAGTTGTAAATTTACTTCTGAGTAAGGATAGATTGATAAGCGGTGCTTAAACTTTGAGCGATCGCACTCCAAGAGTATCGGCTATTCACCAGACGTTGACCATTTTCACCTAACTGTTGCCTACTTAGTGGAGATTTGAGTAATTGAGCGATCGCCGAAGCTAAAGTATCCTCTTCTCCTTCAACAATTAGTCCAGCTTTGGCTTCAGCAATTTCTGGAGCTATTTGCACACCAGGAGTGACAATTACTGGCAATCCCACTGCCATAGCTTCTGCGACTGCAATGCCAAAGTTTTCTGAAAAGGATGGCAAAACAAAGATATCAGACCCTTGGAGGAGCAATTGTTTATCCTCACCTGTGACGAAACCAGCAAATGAAGTTTGAGAAGTTAAACCGCAGTTTGCGATTAAATTTTTTAAATAATCAATATAGTCTGGCTCTCCTGCACCAGCTAAAATTAGATGGAAATTGTCATTTTGAGCAGCCAATTGCTTAAGCGATCGCACCAGCAAATCGGGACGCTTTTTGTAATGGAGACGAGAGAGGAACAGCACCACCGGTATCTCACTCGGAATTCCATAAACATAGTGAAGCTTCTGTTTAGCTTCTAGCAAATAAATTGGCTGATTAACTCCTAAAGGTAAGGTAATCGTAGGAGTTTTAATGCCAAAGTTACGGACATCTTCGGCTTCACTAGCTGACGTGCAATGTATAGCAGCAGCACGATTCAAATTATGTCGCTCAATCAAAAGTGTATATATTTGTTTTTTGAGACGACTTTGGGCTAAAGCCCAAGGCTCTAGTTGTCCCATCGTTCGGACTGTGTAGGGAATACCTTGACATCTCGCAATTGTCCCAGCACAGCTAGAGCCATAGGAAAATAGATAATGGATATCCAATAAGTCGTAATCTTTGATATGCTGCCAAAGCCAACGAGTCAGTGCTTCCGAGAAGATAAACTCTTTCATTCGATGAGAATATCGGGGTAAAAACCATACAGGAACTTGTTGATATTCGACACGTTGATTCAGGGGTACATTTAACACTAATTCATCTAGACCATTATCATCGGTCGTGACAATTTCAGTGTCAACACCACACTCACGCAAAGCTTTGACTAAATTCAAAACTACTTCAGTTGGTCCCCCTAAACTTGGACTAACTGAAGGAATAACATGTAAAATTCTCACCTGGAATTCATTAAGCTAGCTAGGGTTTGTTTGAACTGTTCAAATCCGAAAGTATCAATTACTTTCTGCCGAAGGATTTCAGGCTGATACAAGATGGGATGGGGATAAGTGCCTTTTAAAATTTGAATCAAAGATTGAGCGATCGCTTCTGGATCATCCGGGTTGACTAAAACACCTAATTCTCCCTCGCAAAGAGCATCAATTGCTCCATCTTGATTGCCTCCTAGAACGGGTTTGCCACAGGCTAATGCTTCTAAATATACAATCCCAAAGCCTTCGCCTTTACTGGGCATAGCAAAAACATTACAAAGATTGTAGTAGTCACACAGTTCATTGTCAGGTATGAAGCCTGCTAAAGTAACGCAATCTTGCAAACCCAGTTGAACGATTAGTTGCTCAATTCGCGAGCGATCGTCACCTTTGCCAACTATTATGTAATGAACATCCCGAAGCTGACGCCTAATTTCAGGTAAAGCTTGAATAATTTTATCATAACCTTTGTAGCCATCAGCACTTGCTAATCGAGCCACGGTTAAAATAATTGGCTGTTCAGGTTTTAGTCCGTATCGGTCTAATAAATATTTCGGTTTATCTGTAATTTTGAAGCCACTGGCATCAAATGTATTAGGTAAAATCGAGATTTTACTAGGATCTAAGTTCTGTTCTTTCAGCAGGCGATCGCGTGTGTAATTACTCACTGCTAGAATGCGATCGGCATGAGATAAAGCAGTTTTGAGGGTAGGGTTTGTGATATTCCAAGCATCTACACCGTGAGCAACAGTCCAGTAAGGTATACCAGTTAGACGTTTTAGTAAATAGGCAACGACCGTAAAATTCAAATGAGAAGTGATAATTAGATTAGGGGTTTGCCAAATACCAGATTTGAAGATTTGAGTAGCAAAAGCAAGCGTCCTTAACTTTATATGCCACTTACCTGCAAAGTGAAATCGGGTGTTATTTATAAGAGAGACATTTGATAAGCAGCGAGTATCGTGTTTGAGAAAAACATCATACTCAATATGAGGATATAAACTTTGTAACGCTTTCAGCAAGAAAGCTGAATAGACCTGTACGCCACCTTTAAATTCAAAAATATTAGGAAACCATATGTGTAAATACTTATATTTTTTATATTGGCGATTATATTTGATGCTTCTATCCTGATTTAAAAAATAATCTGAGTCAACGTGTATCTTCGTCATACCAGAGATTTATTCACATAATTTTAGCTTTATTCAAAGATTTGCAGCCAATGACTTGGTGATAAATTTCAATATATTGACTAATCATTGTTTCAACTTGAAATCTTTGGCAATTAACAAATCCTTGTCTTTTATATTCTTCTAATATAGAAAAACAGTCAATAATTTTTTCTGCGGCTTTTTTAGGTTTATCCGGTTCTATATATATAGCTGCTTCTCCTCCCACATCATTCATCGGAGGACGGTTTGATGTAAACACAGGACAACCACAAGCTTGAGCTTCTATAATCGGCCAGCCAAACCCTTCATAAAGGGAGGGAAATAGTAAGGCAATTGCAGAAGAATATAGCGATCGTAAATTTTCATTATCAACATTCACTAATTCTATAACTTTTTGAGTCAGATTATGCATATTAATAAACTGGTGCATTTCCGCTGTCATGGGTTTACCTACCATAACTAAATAAAAATTGGGCTGTTTTAGTTTCAGCATTAACTGATAAAAAATTTCTAAAACTCCCAAACGATTTTTGTACCAAAAATTTCCCCCGATATGAAGAATAAATTGGCAATCTGGAGGAATTCCTAAAACTTCTAAACGTTGCTTGGCTTCTATGATTACCATTGGGGTATAAGGATAGTTTAACCCCATAGGAATACAACATACAGCACTTTCAGAAAGAGAACTAAGACGTAACACATCACTTCTAGTTTGTTCGGAAACGCACACAACTTTTTGAGCTTGATTCAGTCCCTTCATCATCATTTGCTGCAATTGTTTCCCAGTCCATCCAGTTTTATATTCAGGAAACTCACCCAAACCAGATCGAACGGCTAATAAATCATGACAAGTCACAACATGAGGTATGTTTCCTAAATATTTTGTGTAAATAGCATTCCCATGATCGCATATATGAACTACATCTGCCCAAGATAATGCTTGACGCAATTGTGATGGAAACAAAATTAATTTATCAATATAACCTAACCATTTTTTTAATATCTGTGGAAAGAAACCAATCCTCTCAAAATAAGGGATTGGACGAATGACACGCACTTGATGACCAAAATTAGTTAAATAAATTTCCAGCATACAAGCAAACCTATCCATGCTTTGTATAGCATCTGGCTGGTAATTACCTATCAATAAAATCTTCATTTATTGCTATTTATCTGTTTGCTTTCTTCTGATTTTGATTTTAGATACCATCGGATTCGCTTTGCATTAATAATTACCGAAGCAGGCAAGAGATAATTTACTAGATATTTGAACAAAGCTTCTATTGTTTGAGGTAGTAATCTCTTTTGTAGTGCTAAGATATCTTGAGGTTTGAGAGTAGCAACTGAAGAATTAGGAAAAGCTGGGTAAGTTCTTGGAAAACCGAATCCAAGATAATCCATTACCTCTGGAGTTAAATTATCAAGATATTCAGTATTAACTAGATTTTTTTCACCATGTCCCACATATTCACTACCAACTTGATCCACTTGAAAAAGTAAAGTAGTTCTTGTGTAATTATCATCTTGAAAAGGTTCAGCCCGATGAATACCGTGGATATCACAAATTATCAAACTTCCCTTTTTCATGGGGAATGAAAGTATATCTTTTTTATAATTTGTATCGATAAAATCATCACTTAAGTAAATTTCGTGGTCATATTTACTAGACCACTTATGAGAGCCTTCAAGATATTGAAATGCATTTTTTGTCACATCGGAGAGATAATATAAAAACAATAGACCTGGCATATTGTGCTTTGCAACTAGTTGCTTACCACTCTGTAAGTTATTGTCTGTATGCCAAGGCATATGAGCATTTTTCGATGTTTGAAAAATTCTATGATTTGTGATCTTATAATTATCATCAAAATAGTCTTTACAAATATCTAATACTTTTCTAGATGTTATCGCATCGTATGTTTTTCTTGAGCTAGCTAAACAGTGAGTAAAGAATTTTATATTTTGTGCAACAACTACACCAACATCATTATTGTTTACTAAAAGATAATTAAAATCTACTTCTTGAAGTAATTCATCAATATATTGATCTTCCAATACTTCTTCAGCAACAAAATATCCCTTGTTTTTAAGGTTATCAACTATTCGACTAGTACTAATATTTAGAAAATCTAAATTAAACACAGATATATTTCCTCATTTTTATTAATAGATGTGATTATTTTTTTGAATTTTAGGTACTGAAGAAATGAAAAGCTTAAATAATACATGTATAACTACAATAAAAGGAATTATAGATCCAAACAATAGAGAAGCATTAGTTTCTTGATAAACTAATTGGAACATAGTCGAAGCGCCTACAGCAAATTCTAATTCACTCATGTTTGGATGATTAAGTTTTTTATCAATTAAAACAAGTAAACTTCCTAATAATGGCATTCCTATAATTACACCCCAACTTCCAAAGTTTGTATACATTTCAACAATCATAGGAAGGTTCATAGATGTAGTAAAATCATCTGCGTCTAAAATTTTATAGCGATGACCAAAATCATTACCTATTCTTATCTCTGGTTTATCAGGCCAAATTATACGTGGAATATAACTTGTAAGCAAAGGTAAGTAAGTTTCACCATTCCAATAAGGTACTATTTCTGGAGTGTTTTTCATAACATCTGATAGGAAAATGATCATTGCGGATCTTTCAGCAGCTTTATCCGTAGCAGATATTTTAGGAGCGCGATAAATTGATTCCTTATTAAATGTATATTTCTGATGGTATTCGATTGAAAGATTTACAAATAATTGTAATCTCTCTATCGGATTAAGTTGTGCTCCCGGTTTGTGACTATTCCAAGTTAGATTTCGATACTCACCTTTAACTGGGCTGAAAACAATATAGAATACTATTAATATGCTTATAAGAATAACTGGAATTTTTCTGTGTACGAACCAAACTATATTAAACATAAACAAAAATAAAATCATAATTTCAGCTAAAAGTCCACTACTTAAGCGTGAAATTATATCTATAGGGAGAAATATCAGTAGCAGTAACCATGCTTGAGCTTTTGGCAACTTCCCACGAGACCAAAGAATATAAAACATTCCGTAAGCTAAATATAACCCTCCACTTATGAACATACCAATCGAGGGGATACTGCGTAGAGAAGGTATGTATCTTGCAGCAGTGTTGAATAAAATTAATATCCATAGGAAAATTAACAATTTATCTAATGAATATGTTTGAGGTAACCGAATGGGTTTAATTTTATTCCAGATAGTATATTTAGAGATAAAGAAAGCAATATTCATTGCAGCTAACCCCAGTAATGTTAGCATTAGTGCTTCATTACTGACATTACTTATGGAAAAACGACCTGACAATTCTGACTTACTAGAAAAAATAGGTAAACCAAAGCTTGTAGCATAATAAATCCCTACTAAAGGGAAAAAAGGCATTAAGGATCGATGCCTATCAAATAGATATTGTATACATGGCAAAAACCCTAGCCAAACTACTCCCAAAGCCAAATAAGCTTTATCGATTGAAACTATTTCTGGACGCTTATCTAACAAATAATTACTACATAATATAAGTGCGAATATTAATAACCAAGCTAGTCTTTTAATATAACGTTCGTTCGCTCTTTGAGTTTTAAAATAGTTTTGTATTTGATTGCAATCAGCTTGCATATCGTCAGAGTTACACATAAATTATTCGCTATTTTTTTAGCAAAAGAGATATTTATTTTTCAACATTGAACAACTTCTTGGATTTTCGCAAGCAAAGGGGAAAAAGCAGACTCATAATTATACTTCTCTTGAAAAGCTTGTCGAGCGGCTAAACACATTTCTTCGTATTTGCCAAAGTCGCTCAGAATATCCTGAACAGCAGATGCAATAGAGTGAGGATCGTCAGGATCTGCAAAACGAACCCAAGTCTCATTAGCAAGATATTCTCGATAGTTTGGCTGGTCGCTGACAATAACAGGTAAGCCACAGGCAGCATACTCATAAATTTTATTTGATGCTGTTCCCATTGTTTGATGATTTATATCTATTTTTTTGTATAAACAAACACCTATAGAAGCCTTCCAAGTATGTGAAGGAAGCTTATTGTAGGGGACTGGCATAAAATACTTAACACGGTCAGCTACTTTTTTGCGGTTAGCGAGATCTATCATTAAATGTTTTTCGTCTTCCGGAAGCGGCCCAATTAGTTTCAGTTCTATAGAGTTCTCCACAACGGTGAGTGAATCAATTAATTCCAGTAAAGAATTTTTGATAGAGATAGAGCCTTGGAGCAATATCTGAGGTTTTTGGAAACGCTCTGATATGATATTTTTGAAATCTGAATGTTCTTTGAAATATGATTTTCTAGGAAAGTTGGGTACTATAATTAGTTGCCCATTGAAATTTATGAGCTTTTTGAACAAAGAAGCTCGTTCCTGAGAGGGGAAGACAACAAAATTAGCTTTATGCGCCCACTGTCTTTCTCCTTTCTGAACCCATCCAGACAAAGAAGACAAAGAAAATAACTGCCCCCTGAGGTCATGGCTATGGTAAATCAGTGGAGTAGCCTTATTTTTTAGTAGCCGACAAAGGTAGGCAACTGTATAACCAAAAGCATCATAGGCATAAATTAGAGACACATCTTTGAGAAGGCGGCTGGCTTCCGTCACAAAGTTAATATATTCCCACAACTTCATCCCAACTGATTGTTGTTCTCGTTCCCTCACTGATGTATATTTACCTAAACGATGCACTTTGACATTAGCAGGATATTTCCAAAAAGGAGGGTCTTGATTGCGGCCAATCAGAACCACATCATAATGTTCTGATAATAAATGAATAGCATTGATTGTGGGAGGATAATGGTCAGGATTAGCGTAAATAAGCATTGCAATAATTTTTTTACCCATGTTTATAAATGCATAAAAATCATAAATAAGTAAGTCATGTAAGATAATAAAAAATATATGCTTACTGGAAAATTTGTAAGTAAGCATTAGCTATTTTTTCACCATAGTCATCCCAAGACAAAGACATATGCGCTTGTTCTAAAGCATTTCTGCCCATCTGATCTTGCTTATCTGGGTTTTCGTAGAAAAAAAGAATCTTTTCTTTAAGAGCTTCTACATCCCGAATTGGAACACAAAAACCATCAATACCATTCCGCACAATATCCTCACCACCTGTATTGGTTGTATGAATCACAGGCAGCCCACACGCCATTGCTTGCGGTTGAACCATTGCCAAACCTTCTTCAATTGAAGCAAGGCAAAATACTGAGCATTGACAGTATAACCAACGCAGTTGATTTTGAGGTTGCTTACCTTTGTAGATAATACGATCGCTTTGATATTTGGCTAAAAAAGGCTCTATTTCTGGAGCTATTGAACCCACAAGCCATAACTCAGCTTCGGGTAGGTTTAACTCATAAAAAGCTTGTAATAAATACTGTACACCTTTACGCAGTGAAAGCGCCCCGCAGTGTATAACCCGAAAAATGTTATCTTCTTTGGGAACTGGATAAAACTCTGCTAGAGAAGTTCCATAGGGAACATGAATTAGTTTGTTTTCTGGTATTCCTTGTTCTAAAAAAGTACGCTTAACAAACAGGCTGGGAATAGCAATTTGGTCAACATCATCATAAGATTTTATTTCTCTTTCGTATACTCCGGGATGAGTTTCCGTAAATTTTAATCCCCATTTTTCATATTCTTCTTTAAGAATTTCTGTTTGATAATGCATGTGGCTACTACCGCGCTCAATTATTGTTTTGGCACCTAGTTCTTTAGCCTTATGCAGAGACCAAAAATTATATCCTGACCAACCCACAAATAAATCAAACCCAGATGATAAGCTATTTGTTACTGAGCGGTCAAATTCCTCTACAAACCATAGTTGTAGGTTGCGATTGCCTCTTAGCCAACTTGGTATCCGATACCAACTACGGGATAAAACTTCCAGATGCCATATAGAATGAATTAACTTACTTTCAATTCCATACTTCTTAATGGCAAAAGTTGGATATGTAGAAATTAGCTTGTGTAAATGACCTCTATTTTGTAATTGTTGAGCTAAGTTAAATGCATGATAACGTCCAAAAACTGAGACAGCAACTTTCATCTGTGTACTATGCCTTCTGATTATGCAAAATCTGAGAGTCACTACATTGGGAAAGTTTGAGTTCTTGATAAAGATGAGCAATTTCTGTTACTCTATCAGCAATCGTATTTGCTAAAGCTTTTTTATACCCTGCCTCAGCAATAGATTCAATTAAAGTTAAATTTTGTATAAAATACTCAACTTTCTGTTTTAACTCATCAGGACTAGAAAAATAGACCGCTTCTTTATCTTCTGCAAATAAATTTAGCAACTCTTGACTGCGCTCACTGAGCATTAGTGTTTTTGTAGCAGGAATCTCATAGGTTCTAATATTGTGTCCTTCTTCATTCTGTGGGCGTAGAATATTTAGACCCATTTTGGCAGAGCCTAAAATTTCCGGAATTTCTGTATAACTACACATTCCTTGGCACAGATTTTTTAATACAGGTTCTTGATTATGAGTATTCCAGTAATTAGACCCCCAAAGTCCTAAACGGTAATCAGCGATCGCCTTTAAATATTGCTCTCGCTTTCGGCTAGCATCCCAATTACCAATAAACGCTACATCATATACTGGATTAGTCTGCCGTTTGGGAAAGTGATATTTAACATCGCTGCAAAAGGGATGAAAAAAAGCTTTTTTTACACCATTGGCAATTAAGCGTTCAACTAGTTCTTGGCTCCAGATAAAAGCTGCATCCCACAAGGGAAATCCCCGTTGTACCCAGGAATTAGTGTGGGTATGATGTGCATCTACGGGATTGTCAGTAAAAAAGACAAAAACTAGACCATGTTGCTGCAAAGCCAGAATGCTGTCAGGATTAATTAAACGAGGTGAAATAACTAAAGTTAAATCAGGCTGAAACTGATTTGCTGTGTCCAGTAATTTCTGATTTGCTAATTTTGCCAGCGGTTGCCATGCCAACCGCCAAGCTACTTTATCCCACAATGAAGCAGAATATAAACTGGATGCGGCTGCTTTCCAGGTGAAATGTTGCACTTCACAGCCAAAGGCAGAAAATCCTCGCCCGTAAACTTCTTCGGTACGCCCTATTTCTAGTGTGTCTCCGACTATCAAGACTTTTTTCATTTAAGCTTTCACCTGCAAATAATTTAAGGCTTGTTTAAGTCCTTGCAAATCTTCCTGATAGCTCCATTTTTGGATCTGTTTAAAGCTGATATCTCCTGCTGAAGAATGGTTGGCGATGCAAAAGCGAATTGCTTCTGCTAAAGCCGCAACATCTCTTGCAGGAAAAGTTCGTCCATTTTGCCCCTCTTTCACCAAGTCAGGCACACAGCCCACGCGATCGCTCACAACTACCGCTTTTCCCGCATTCATCACTTCATTGATTGCCAATCCCCAAGGCTCAAAATCAGATGGTAAGACAAATACGTCACACAAATCATAAACAGCAGGCATTTGCGACTGATTGCGAAAACCCAGAAAGCGAATGGATTGCCAGTTTGTTTCCTTGGCTTGGGCTGACAAAGTTGGGCGCAAAACTCCATCTCCCACAAACAATAGGTAGGGGTCTGGCTCTCGGACACCATCGGATGAGAGTAATCGATAAGCTGCGAGTAAATCCTGGGGACGCTTCACATCAATGAGTTTGGCAGCATAGAGAATAATCGGTCTACCAGGTTCTAAATTGAGCGATCGCCGCAGTTCCTCACGTTTGCTACTAGCCACCATTGCTTGCTTCTGAAAGTAATCATTATCAACGGCATAGGGCACGCAAAATAGCTGTTTATCCTCAACTCCATACCTCTTGTAAAACTGACGATTAAAAGTCCCGATGTAGAGAAAACCAGCAATCTTCTTAAAAAGCCAGCCTAAAAAAACTTTTTTTGCAATTTTTTTAAGCGGATTAGTTGGTTCACTTATACCGTTAGACTCTCCCCGGATCAACACTGGAATATCTAATTGGTTAGCTGCCAGCACTGCTTGGATGCCACAAAGCCAAGACCACCCATGCACCCAAACTGCATCGAATTGTCCTTGTTTTAACTGTTTATAAATATCCTTAGCAAGAGATTGTTGCAAGACATTTTGCTGTTTCTTACTACCCCAGCAGTCTAAAAAATGATAATCGTAACCCTGTGTTAATGGCACATCCCATTCAATTAATCGCCCAAATCCCGCATCCTGATAAGCCTTCAAGGAAAAATCACTGTAGAAAAACACTTTTAGATCAATTTCTGGATCAGCCGCGATTAGCCGCAACAAAGGGGCTTGATACTGAATTGGATGAGATACAAAATAAGCTAAACGTAGCATGAGCAAAGTTTTAATTTAAAAGTATTAGTTTTCGGCGATTTACTCACAATTCGTTTTTGCTGCTAGATGATTTAACTACTTGTACATAAAGTGAAAAGGGAATAGTTGAATCAAGATAATCCAATTTTTCTAAAGGTAATGCCAGAAGAAAGAAGGGTAATGCTGCTATATCCCCGAATTTCATTCTTACAGCTACCATTGACCTGTCTAAAGCTGACAACAATGGAGAACCCAATCCTGCACTTTTCACAATTTCAAAACCTACAGGTTGTAAAAGCTTTTGGTAACTCTCCAGTGTATATCCATCTCGAACATGCCCTCCATCTTCTGGTTCGTCTGTACGTCCTAAATTATGCTCGGAATGCAAGGCAAACGGACAACAAAGATGTAGAACCCCACCAGGCTTTAAAAGGTCATAAAAATATTTAATAATAACATCATCCTTCTGAATATGCTCTAGAGTTTCACTACAGATAATTTGGTCAAATTTACGATTTAGTTTTGGTAAATCATAGAGATTACAAACTTGAAATTGCAACCGTTCTGAATCGGTATTTAATGCAGAGAAAAAGGTATGAGCTTTTTGCACTTGTGTTGGGTCGTAAGTTACACCTAATACACGATTACCAAGTTTGTAAGCAGCATAAGAGAGCGCACCATTACCAAATCCCGCATCTAATGTATCAATTTCTCCAGAGCGAAAGAACTTTGGTAGAAAGTAGCTACGACATCTTGTATGTAAGTCAATTCCAGGGAACAACAACTTTTTGCCCCATAGTTTGACCTGAGACATTGGAGATTTTTCTACAGTTAAAGATTGTTCCATTATCAAAATTCCTGCCTTTTATACACTTAAATACATTCACTAAATAGCTTTGCCAATTTGACTTTTTTTCATTAAAGATTATGCCGTAGGGCAATGCTTAATATCTCAAAAAAATCAACCGATAAAACTTGCTGCTAGCCGAGGAAGCCCAGCCCGGTAGAACATAGTTGTCGAATACCCACCTCGACAGAAGTGCCCAGACACAAGGTCTGGTTCCTCTCCACTGGGGGCAAGGACATAGCTATTTGGAAGAGGTTGGGTATTATTTGCTCTAGTCAATTCCATAGCCCATAAAGTTTGTTCAATAAAATAACTAATTCTATCCTCCTCATTCCAAGAATAGATCTGTTGTAGATCTTGTTCTATTCTCCTAAAATCTACGCTATCCTGATGAACTCGAAGCACACCTACATTTACTCTTTCTATGCAATTTTTCCCTAATAAAGTTGTCAACTCTGATGGTTGAAGGGTATAGGCATCACATAAGTCTGTTAAGTATAAATTAGGTATATTTGAAGTATCTTTAGTAGCCTCAATTCCATTAATTAGCTCCTGAGGACAAGAAAAAAACAAAACATCAGAATCAATCAAAATAAAGGACCTATTCTCTGAAAAAAAGAATGGGTCAAATAATTTCAGTGCAAATACTAATTTTTGACTAAATTGGGCACATTGAACGAGTCCTTCACTACGAAAATAGTTCAGCACTACTGAGTCGGCTGTCTCCCGGTCTATAACCTTACAGTTGGGAAAAAGTCTATTTAATAACCCCACATCTAAATCAGTTAACGACCCATCACTGTGGACTACTATACGACATGGTTGGGCACAAAAGTATGCAAATGAATATAATGCCCACAGACCTTCATAGATGCGCTTGTGATGCAGAAGCATATGTACCTCTATCGCACCTTCCCCTGCTGAAATCGGTTTGGCTTCTAGGATTTTGGTAAGGTAGCGACGTTTAGCTAGATACATTTTTAACGCCCCTTTAACAGTTTGGGTTCTTATCCGATAAACCGAATTAACGGCTTTGGCAAAACCTAGTTTGCGCCATAGTGTCCGAGCGTTTTTTCGCAAAAAATCTATCATTTTTTTTCATTTATCATAACAATATTTATTCCAATAAATCACTCAAATTCCTATATATTAAATCATATTTTTTAGGCTTAAAATTTCATTTATTCGACTTTCCCAACTCCATTGATTGCCTAATTTCTCCCTATTTTTTAGGGCAGATTGAAAATAATAATGCCTATTTTTCCATAGCTCTTCCCAAATTAAGTTTAAATGTTCCTGACTTTGCGTATAATCAATTGGAATTACTAAATCAGAACCAAATATCTTTTCAAATTCAGGTTCTTTAGGAGCTTGCCCAAGAATAACGGTGCCGCTAGCAGCAGCTTCAAACCATCTACAAGTCATTGGACTAAATGTCAGAACCCTGTGGGGATTAGTTAACTCTACAGGCCAGGAGAAGGTAAAAAAACTGTGTGCGAGATGCCATGCATATTGTCTATAATTTTCGCATGGATCTAGCTGCGATTGCAGACCAGTAGTAGTTGTATATTCATAATACTTATCAGTTTGCAAAGAATATTCTTTGATACTATTATGAACATTTTGTAGTCGGCGACCATAAGCAGAAAAACTAATTAATTTTTCTTCCTTGGCAACCGGTTTAAATCTATCAAGCTTCACCCCTTGAGGGACAGCATACCATTTGTGTTGTGTTTGTTCCTCCAAAAAGGGAATAGCTCCATGAAAGGAAGTGATGGCAAGATCCCATTTTGCTGACTGTAAGACCCGACGAATTGAAGGTAGTTGTCTCTCAAAAGTATCAAATATGTAAAGGATTTTAACTCCAACATGTCTATCCCAATTTTTGAATAAATCGAGAGGGAAGTTTTCTGGACCCATGAGTATAACCCAAAGAACATCTGCTTTCAGGTCAGACTCAATTTTGGGAATAAATTTTCGGAAGTTAGCATATCGAGTTCCATGTCCAATGCGGTCTTCAATCAACTTTGGTAATTTTCGCTTTGGCATTACTACAGTATGTCCACTCGTAACACGAATTATTTCCTCCTCAAAATCTCGAAGCATTCCATATTCAAAACCGTTGAGAGCTGGGTCAGTAAGTACAATATGCTTTAAGTTCATCATCCTTTAGCTTATTTATTCCAATTAGCAATATCTTCTAGAGCTAACCTAATACCTTTTTGTGAACTTGCATAAAAGCGACATCTTCTTGCACCGAATCGCAGACGCAAATATATTAAATATATCTTTGACGATCTCCAATTTTGCTTAGGCAGCAATCTGCCTCGGAGATACTCCAGCATAATTTTTGAGTAAGACATTGCTTCTGTCAATTGCAGGAGATAATCTTCTTCAAGGCGTCTAGAGGGTATTAAATGAGTCAACTTTAGAGATGTAAACTGCCCTGTCCCCAAACCTATATCGCAGGCTGTAAATGCTAAGTCATCATCTTCACAACTTCTTAGCTGATTACCGATACGTCCCAAAATTAACCGTCTAGGATCACTAGAAACTACTTCAACATACTTATCAACAACATTCCTCCGAACACATAGTCCTGCACCGCAAGGGATTGTTTCATATTCGTGATCCAAATTCGACCATTTATCTCTAGCAAATTCTCGACAAGCTAGATTTTGTAGATGATTTACTAGATCTGGCTTTATCCATTCTGGAGGATTCTCTTCCAGTTTAGCGATGACTTGCCCACCCCAAGCGCCGATAAACGAGAAATCTTTGCTGATATTTAAAGCGACATCTAAATAATCTGGGGCTAAAACATTATCATCATCAACAATTATTAATAGTTCTGCCTTTGCTTCCTTAAATCCTGTTAATAAAGCATAGTTTTTGCCCAATTTTTCCTCTCGAATATGACGAGCTTGAGAATGCCAGCTTAAATCAATTGCTGATGAAATAATCTGATTGCTGGCATTATCAATCAGTAATAGTTCCCAGAAAATGGTTGGCAAAGTTTGAAACTTCAGTGCTTGTAATACGCTTTCAAGATAATCAGTTCGAGGGTTATGAGAACAAATAATAACACTAATGTATGTTTTCATAGCAAAAATCAAAAGACTTTGTTCCTAAGATAAATCTTGAATAGTTTCGGCAACCTAGAACGGCTGTAGACTGGGCAGAAGAAATTCAACACCTAACAAAAATCTGTAGATTGGCAATTTTCGACTAAAGAAAAGATGCTTGTATTCGACTCAAACGGCTTTACCCACAAATCTTAGACTGACAATCCACTATAGCAATCCGATTTGATTCATAGCGCAGCTGTCTCGACTGCAAACAGTGAAGATGACTGTTCTAGAATTACAAATGATTTCGGCTTGCTATAGTTATTACCGATAAAGCCTTATGTTTAGCTTTTGAAATTTGTTCTCTGATAAAAATCTGGATTTTTTGACGGATAGTCAGTTTTTTCCGATATTGACTTATAAGGTTTGAATAACGAAGTGTAGCTTGATCGGTTTGAAAATCGTTAAATGTCTTTGTTCCTGTAATAAATCGAAAATTTCCCCAAATTTCATCTACATAATTAATGTTAGTTACCTGAACTGCCCGAAGAATGAAATCATAATCCATTGCATAGTGTTCATCGACCTTATAAAGTCCGATCTTTTGATGGAGTGAAGTATGATAGAAATATGCAGATGGATTTACGGGAAAGTTTCCCCTTCTCAATAAGCCAAGAAAGTTCAGATTACTTGGTTTGTTTATGCGAAAAATATTACCCTCATCATTCCAAATATTGCAGTTACCAACTAGCAAACTTGGCTCTGGAAGAAAGCTAAATATTTTCAATATTCGATTGAGTACATCTGGTTCATAAAAATCATCCACATTGAGAATTCCTAGAACCTCTCCCTTAGCCATTGCAATGCCTTTATTCATCGCATCCGATTGTCCTTTATCTTTTTCGGAAATCCATCGGATGTGTGGATGCTTATCTGCATACTGTTTGATGATTTGTAAAGTTCTATCTGTTGAATCACCATCTATAATGAGGTGTTCAGCATCAGGACAGTTTTGGTTAATGACAACCTTGATGCAGGATTCAATAAATTGTTCACCGTTATAGACTGGGGTAATAACACTAATCATTTTTTGCATTTATTCAGAACAAATGTCTAATGTTGTTATAGATTCCTGAAATAGAACAATTTTTTGCATGGCTAAAGCTTTTGCTCTCTTATTTGCTTTGAAAAAGCGACGTTCCTTTGAATTCATTTTCAAAAGTCGAAAATATGTAAGTATTTGTTTTTTCCATGATGTAATCGTTGGGGTTGGGGCTTTGCCTCGAAAGGAATCTAAAATGAGGTGAGAATATGTGATACCTTCAACTAATCTAACTAAATATTCTTCAGTCAAACGATTGGCTGGTATTAAATGCGTAAGCTTTAAAGCCGTAAACTGTCCTGTACCTAAACCAATATCACAGGATGTAAATGCTAAATCTGAATCTCCACATGAGACTAAAATCTCACCTTGACGAGCTACACCTTTTCGATCCAAGCCTAAGCGAAGAGAATCATGCTTTACTAACTGAGCGTACTTCTGTGCCACAATTTTTCGCACGCACATTCCAGCTCCACAGGGAGTAGTTTCGTATTGGTTTAGTAGATTTGACCATGCATCTTGCTCAAACTCTCGAATAGCCAAAAATCGTAAATATGGTTTAGCCCAATCAGGGGGTGTTTTCTCAAATTTACCCTTAATCTGTCCACCCCAAGCCCCAAGGAATGGGAAGTCTTTACTGATTTGCAAGGTTACTTCAAGATAGTCGGAATCGAGAACATTATCATCGTCAACAAAAACCAGTATTTTGGCTTTGGCTTCTCTAATTCCTCGCAGACGAGCTGGTGTTAAACCTAATTCTTCTTCTCGAATATGATAAGCATTAGGATGCCAAGTAAGATCAATTTCTGAAGAAAGAATTTTTTCACTGGCATTATCAATTAGCAACAGTTCCCACTGTTCATAAAACAATGTTTGAGACTTCAATGCCACTAATACTTGATCGAGATAATCAGGCTTAGGGTTGTGTGTGCAGATTATGACACTGATAGCTAGTTCCATGACAAAATTTCCAATTTTATCTTAATAAAAAGCTTTTAGAATATGGCTACAGAAAGCAGCACCAATGTCGGGATTATCTTCAAAAGCTTGATGTAAATCGCTCATACTAAAAATTGCGGTGCTATTCGTAATATTCGCTTGATTTGGGCGATCGCTGCTGATCGGACTAAGCGAATTAATTGCCTGATTACTTTCATGGACTTGCTACATTTGAGTGCTTCTTGCACCTGAATTAAAGCAGCATTTATATCTCATAAATTCAGCATTTCCACTGCATAGCAATTCAGGGCATAAACTGCCCAATCTTCTCTGCATTGACTTAATAATTCATCAGCCACTGTCGGAGGTAAGTAAGATTTAAGTATTTCTATACACCTACAAACATCTCGAATGTTCTCACCAGTACGAATATAACGTCCAGTATTGGAAGCAGAGTGCGTGCGATACAATGCTAGCGGCTCAACTTCGTACCATATTGAGTAGTCTGCCGCAATTCTTACCCACATTTCCCAATCCTCAACCCAGGATAGACGATTGTCAAACCCTCCTAGCTTTTCATACACCTCACGTCGTACTACAATTGACGGTGTTTGAATTCGCTGTTTGACAGCAATTTTTTCTAACCAATTATTCAAAATACCACTTTCAGTTTGCTCTAACGCAGAAATAGTTTGCCAATGACTATGCTCGTCCATGTAAATGTAGCGGCAGAAAGCGGCGCCAATGTTGGGGTTATCCTCAAAAGCTCGTTGCATTTTGCGATAAAAGCCATCTTGCACGCAATCATCACCATGCAACTGATGAATTAATTTTCCGCGCGATCGCTTTAAACAAGTTTCAAAATTTTTCGTATGACCTACATTATATGGTTGCCGATAAAACCCAACACGTCCCTGACCGAGTTCTTCAACAACTGCTTGGGGATTGTCTTTGGTAGAACAATCGTCAATTACCTCAATTTGCATCACTTCAGAACCAGGGTCTTGAGCTAACACACTCTTCAAGGTTTCGCGCAAATACTTTACACAATTATAGGTAGGAATCATTACAGACCAAAGAGGACTTGGTGTTCCTTGTGGAACTGGTGGAATCGTAGCCCGATAAGGATGTTGTTCGCTCATTGTAATTAGCGTATCAAGCTTGCTAAGAAGAGATTAAAAAGATATCTCAGTAGACCACTGAGCCTTAGTTAAAATTTTGCAATGATTGGGAAGACCAGGATTACCTGTACCAAAAAAATCACCTCCCTCTACAGTTACAGATGCTGCGTCTTCAATCCAATCAAGTAATTCTTGATCTGCATGTGATAAATATATCGAGACTCGATAAAAGCTGTTAACTAAAGATAAGTTGTTTATTCCGCAAATAATATATCCTTTTTCTGGGTCTATATTCAGATTACTATTTGTAAAGTTACTTCTTAGTAAGAGAACTCGAATACCTTTTTCATCAAAGAAATCAAGGCTGACTACAACATTATTGATACCTTCTTTTGTATAATTTAAATAACCTATTTCAAAATAATAATTTTTACCTGATTGTAAGGTATTTTCTTCTGTGCCTTCCTCATTTAAAACTCTAAAACTAGTAGCTCTGACTTTTCCAGTGCCACTACGATCGTTTCTTTCAATGAAAGGCAATTGAGCAACGTTATAAGACTTATCCAGATAAACCCTGATAGCTTCTTCAGCGTCACTATCTACGTGCAAAGTGCCAGATTCCAACAAAATACCGCGACTGCATAAGTAGCTCACCGTACTCATGTTATGACTGACAAACAAAACTGTACGTCCTTCTCTACCAACCTCTTCCATTTTCCCCAGGCACTTTTGCTGAAAGCGGATATCTCCTACTGCCAGTACTTCATCTACAATTAAAATCTCTGGTTCCAGATGGGCAGCGACTGCAAAGGCAAGACGCACGTACATTCCAGAGGAATAACGCTTGACTGGTGTATCTAAAAACTTCTCTACTTCTGCAAAAGCGACAATTTCATCAAACTTCTTGACGATCTCAGCTTTGCTCATGCCCAAAATAGCACCGTTGAGATAAATGTTTTCCCGTCCAGTTAATTCCCCATGAAAACCTGTTCCTACTTCTAATAGACTGGCTACTCGTCCAGAAATGGAAATTCTTCCAGTAGTTGGTTCGGTAATACGACTCAATATTTTTAATAAAGTTGATTTGCCTGCACCATTACGACCAATAATACCAAGGCGATCGCCTTGCTTGATTTCAAAAGAAATATCTTTGAGTGCCCAAAAATCTTCGGATGTTGGTGAGAGGTGTTTAGATGTAGAAAAATTTAGTAGTTTGTCACTGAAATATTTGGCTCCATAAACCAAAGTATCTCTTAAAGTTGAATGTTTCTCTTGCTGCTGATGACCAATTATATATTTTTTACTCAGGTTTTCAACCCGAATTACAGTATCTGACATCTCTATCCTTGTCTGAAATTACATTAACGCTCGGTCTGCTTACCTGTGCATATATTTAATAATTATAAGTTAAGTAATATTTGAGTAATTTGGGTTGCTGCATCACCATTTCCATAAAGTTTAGGGCATTCAGACGGTCGCGTGAAGTTTGCAATCGATTCACTTAAAGTTTCCGGTTGTACCAGTTGATTCCAGCCGATATCTACAGTCTCTTTCCATTCAGTTTCATTTCGCAGAGTAAAACAGGGACGCCCAAAAATATAAGCCTCTTTTTGTATACCTCCAGAATCGGTAATTATACAACGGCAAGCACTTTCTAGCGCTAGCATATCAAGATAACTAACTGGTGGTATCGCTATTATTGAGTCAGTAGCCAGATAATGACTCAATTTCATCTTGGAAATTTGAGCTTGGGTTCGAGGATGGATCGGAAAAACAACCGGACGATCTAGTTTGGTGAAACTGTCGAGGATATAACTCAGACGGTTGCGATCGTCTGTATTGCTGGGTCGGTGAACTGTAGCAAGATAAAATTCATTCAGGCTCAACTGATGCCTTGCGAGAATATCAGATGTTTGTTTTGAAGAAGCCTGATACTGCAAAATAGCATCCATCATTACGTCTCCAACTAAGTGGACTCCTTGAGAAATCCCTTCGTTTTCAAGACATTGAACTGCTAGATTTGTCGGAGCAAAAAGAAGTTGTGCAAGATGATCGGTTACAACCCGATTAACTTCTTCAGGCATTTGCCGATTAAAGCTTCGCAGTCCAGCTTCTATATGTGCTATTGGTATATGCAGCTTTGCAGCAACCAAAGCACCTGCTAATGTTGAATTCGTATCTCCGTAAACGCACATCCAATCAGGTTTATCGTCGAGCAATTCCTCTATTTTCTCCATCATTCTACCTGTCATTGCCCCATGATTCAAGCTATGAATGTTTAAGTGATATTGAGGCTGAGGCAAGTCTAAATCTTGAAAAAATATGTCCGACATCAACGAATCAAAGTGCTGTCCTGTATGAATAATAATTTCATTTATTCCAGCACGTTTAAAAGCAGAACTGACTACAGATGCTTTAATAAATTGTGGTCTAGCACCCAATATAGTAACGATTTTCATAAGTCATTTTTAGTATACTTGTAATATTGCCTAACTTTGGTTTTTTTCTCTTTAAACATTTGCCGGACGATCAGCTTACTAATATAGTTTAAGTGATTCAAAATAACTCTAGCTACACGTAACTTCGACTGCCCAAAAATCCTACTGCTTAACTCGGCTGGATACTCGAGAATCTTATATCCGCGCAACATCGCTTCAGCTAAAATCTCTACAAGACCCAAAAATCCTGGATAAGTAATTGGTATTGTCTCTAGAACTTCACGACGATATGCTCTAAACATAGCTGTATAGGTATAGAGCTTTTGTGGCAATATAATTCTGTAAAGCAGTGACAACCCTTTACTGAGAAACAGACGCCAACCGGGAACATTTTTTACATTACCTTTGGGATGATATGGAGATGCTGTGACAATATCAACATCAGCACGCATCAAATCTAGAACCGAAATCAAGTATTGGGGATCGTAAGTGCAATCACTATCGATTGTGCAAACAATATCATTTATAGAATACACTAATCCTGTTTGTATGGCTGCCGAGAGACCTTTGTTTTTCGGATGGCGGATTATTTGGGCAATTTGTCCAAAATATTCCTCTAACTTAAAAAAAGTATCGTCTGTACTACCATCGTCAACTAAAATAAGTTCGACTGACCTAACTAAGCGCAGCTTTGTTAATACTGGCATTAGTTTTTTGTTTAAAGATTCAATTCCTTCTGACTCATTAAAGCAGGGAACTATAATGCTTATCGATTGCCTATTCTCGGTTTTTTCTAACTCTAAAGGTTGTAAATGCATATTTTTTTCTCCTAATATCAAGTTGCGGAAATATAGCGAACGTTGCGAAGAATATTTAATTTTTTTACCCACTCAAAAAACAAGATCCCCGACTTGAGCGAGAAATCGGGAATTTGAAAAAGGTCAATTTTCACAAATTTGGGGAGTTAGCTAAAAACCCTGCCAAGATACAAAACACTTAAGGATAAATGCTTGTATGATTAGGCTGTTTGAAACTTATGTTGCCGAACATTTGAGTATCTTTGATTTACCGAAAAGGGGACTCATGGAAAAGGTTTTTTAAGACGGGTAAAGGGAAAGAAAAATAAGCAGCGCATATTTAAATAACTCTTCTTACAAACGTCAACGGGACCGAAACCGACCCCGCTGAGGAAAGCGCTTTATTTCCGTACCTTTTCCCCTTCCCCCCTCTTTTTGATCTTATGCACGAGCAAAGGCAATCTTATCAGCCGCGAATTTTCTTACAAACTTCATTTCTCCACTTTTCACATCGATACTAAATAGAGAATTGATTTTCTCATTAGTGGGGTTAGCAAGGGCAAATACTTGACCGGATTTAGCAACTGCTAGGCTGAGTAAATCATTTTCCAAAGGTTTACCGTTATATTTCAATTCCGACAGTCTGATAATTTTTCCTCTACCAGTAGCGATCGCCTTATTTTCTAAGTCCAACTGTACGAGAGTTGTGGAGCGTTGCGAAGTGAGAGCGGTTGCATAAATTGTCCCATCTGGGGCTAGGGCAAGGTTGCTGAATCGCAGGTTTCCTGGCAGTAAAGGTAGCTCGTCACTAGAATTTAATTTGGCGGAGTTCAAGTCAAAATTTACTAAATCAAAAGGTGGAGTGCCTTCATTGAGGCTAACTACACTGATAAAGTTGTTTTCTTTGATTGCTACTAAACTTTCAATCGTGCCATTTATCCTTTGGAATCCTGATGCTCTTTGAGCTTTTTGAGGTCTAGCAGAATTAGTATTAATAAATATGATGCGATTGAAATTACCCGTCCTTGTGGATGCAACAGAGACAACAACGAATGAACCATCGGCTAAGGGAGTGAAAGCAGTTAACCGCTCGCTAGGCTCGGTATATACGGCTTTATTGGCAGTCTCAGAAACCGCATCCCGGTTGTTAACATTGCTACCTGCAATTTGAATGGTTGGCAAATCTTTACCACTCACTAAGTCGGAACTGATTAGGGTTACTCCTGGGGTAATGTTGGCATCGATGGTTACTGCGATCTTGGCGTCGATGTTGATAATGTCGGTGCTGCTGCCAAGATTCACCCCATAAATAATTGATTCTGCTTTCTGTGCAACGGTCTTACGTGCGAAGTTGGCGATCGCACTAAAGGCAGCACTCGCGATCGCTATCTGCCCAAATCTTCGTCGTCTGATTCTTAAATTCATTTTCTATCCACTCCTGTGCTATAGCACTAATTTGCATGAAGGAAGAGGATCGGGGATAACAGGAGGAAAGGGATGGAGTTATTTAAAATTAGTAAGAGTATTTAAAACTACTTCTTCACATGCACCCCTTTTTTCCTTTCCCCTTTACCCCTCTTGCTCATATTGTTAAGGGACAATTATGCCTGCTCCTGGAGTCTGAGGTTTAGCTCCCATATCTGCAAAGACGTTGACAGCAATTTGTTTAACGCGGTTATCTTCTCTGGGTGGAGTGACGCGATCGCTATCTAATCCCCACATCCACTGATTGGAACCGGTGGAAAATACTTTGGCATTACCAACGGTGTAGCGGACTGCATGAGATACTTGTGTATTAGTTCCTGGGGGCAGATCGCTATCCACATTAGTTGGGCTAACAGAAGACTGTCCCAGAATCACCAAACCACTTGGAGCCGCACCATTGTTGACAACCGAATCCCACTCAAAGGCTACCAACTGAGTCAATTTGCTCCCGTTGGTGAGATTGGTGTTAGCAAAGTAGGGGTGAGAACTATTGGCAACCACAAAGTCATAGCCACTGTAGCTATTGGTGTTGCCGTTAGGATCGCCCCAAGTGTAGTACAGGTCATCGCGATCGCCTGTGTACATAATTCCCAGCAATGCGTTTTCTGGTCGGTTGTTCTCGGTACTTCTGCTATATAAAAACTAGACAAGTCTAGACATTTATTTCTTACTTCAATGGGAGCATGGGAGCGGCTATCCCTCAGTAAGCTTTCACGCTTTAGCCAAACGTGATAGATTAATCGCAGCATTCAAA
>JBPCQW010000246.1:0-11252 GCA_050997715.1 Hassallia sp. | reverse complement strand
GCTAGAAATATCATTGCAATGATTTCCGGCTTTTCCAGATCAGAAACTTTGTCTAAAATAAGCACTACAACTTCTGCGACCTTTTTGACTTCCTCAGGATTATTTTTTATTTTTTCTTTGAGTGCTTCTTTCTCCTGAGGTGTCACGGAATCAAGTTTAGTGTAAAAGCGCCAAAACTTTGCCTGAAACATCCTATTCGAGATGTTTTCAAATGCCTTACATATTTTTAGCACTGTCCCAAAGACCGGAATATCCTTAACCAAATCATTTGATATAAACTGGTCGTCTATAAAAACTTCCATATTCTCTAGAAACACTTCTAAAAAAGGTCTTTCTTTCATCACCTTAGTTATCCCCTTTAAGTTGTCTTCAACTACTGCTGCTAAATCTTTGTTGCCGTGCTGCTTCTAAAATTATCTTTTGTTCGGCACGAGCGATCGCTTTATATGTTCGTTCTACCGCTTCTGGTTCCACAGATATAGACGTAATCCCCCATTCTACCAACTTCTCAATAATTTCTGGATACAGTGCTGGTGCTTGTCCGCAGATTGAGCAAGGAATAAGAGCAGATTTTGCCATCTTAATTAGTTGAGCTACAGCTCTCATCACTGCTGGATGTCGTTCATCAAATGAAGACGCTAACTCTCCTTGTTCTCGATCTACTCCTAACAGTAGTTGAGTTAGGTCATTTGTACCAATCGAAATTCCTTGTACACCTGCTTTTACATATTCTGGCAATAAAAATAGCACGCTTGGCACTTCTGCCATAATCCAAAGTTGAAATTGTGGCTTTTGAGTTAACCCAGCTGACTCAACTTTTCGACGACAAAAAGAAAACTCTTCTACAGTGCGAACAAAAGGCAATATTAAATGGATATTGTTGTAGTCTGCTTGCTGTATTGCAGCTATTGCTTCAAGTTCCAACTCAAAAACTGCGGAATTTTGCAAATAAGCAAAAGTGCCACGCTCACCTAACATTGACTGTGGCGAAGATGGTAAATTAGAGCTAAATGATGTCAATTCGTGCGATCGCCAATCTAAAGAACGATAAAAAACTGGTCGTGGTGCAAACGCACGAACAAACTGCATCATTTGCTCAGACCATAGCTCTAATAACTCTGCCTTACGTCCGCTAGAAAGCCAACTATTAGGATGTTGCCCTTCGAGTATTGTTAACACCATCAATTCTGAGCGTATCAATCCCACCCCATCCACAGGCAACCTTTGCACCTGCTCTATCAGGCTGGGCTGACTCAAGTTAACCAGCAACTGTGTAGCAATCATGGGTAGGTGCGCTGACAAAAGGATAGGGGAATTGAAGGCTAAAGGTTCCTTTGTGAAGTTGCCCAGTTGAGAGGGTTGTGCTTTGTGCTTTGGTGTGGGTTGGGTAGTAGGGGAAAATTCCTGACTTTCTCCATCTTCTTTTCTGACACGATAAACTTCTCCCCTATCACTATCCAAAAGTAGGCGATCGCCTGTTTGAATTAAAGCGGTGGCATCTTTTGCACTGACTACTGCTGGGATGCCCAACTCTCTGGCAAGAATTGCCGCATGGCTAGTCAATCCTCCTTTCTCTGTGATAATACCAGCTAAATCTTGCATTAACGGTAGCCAATCCGGTGCGATCGCTTGGGCAACTAAAATCACTCCTTTGGGTAGTTGCTCCGATGATAAAAGCGAATTTACGACATAAGCTGTCGCTGTCACACGTCCCGTCCCTGCTCCTATTCCCTTGATAAAGTATGTGTTGTGAACGGCAAATTGAGGAGCTATAACTTTTGTTAAATAAAGCTTTGGGGTTGGAAATTCCTCAGAGATAGTCCACTCAACGGTATAATTTGTACCGAAGTCATTTTCAAGTAGATTCGCCAGTTCAATCAATTGTTGCAAATATTCTTCTTGTAAAGCGTACTGTTGTTGTTGAGATGACTCAAGTAAATGTGCCACCAAACAAGTATTATCTAGCGCTAAAGAATCGGGTGGTGTATCATCAAGACGATAAGCAAGCATTTTATTGCCCAGTTGTCGTTCTCTGACAACGCCGGTTTCCCGTTCAATGTAGTAAACATCCGGCTGAACTTCCCCGTATTGCAGTGATATTCCCAACCCCCAGGTTGCTTCAATATCCCATCCCGAAGAGTTGGAATTGAGTAAACCGCTAGCGAGTGCATTTTCAATTGGTTGCACCAAAACTGCAAAATTAATTTGTCGCAGGTCAATTCCGGTTCGCTGCCAATATAGTAAACTTTTGGCACGAAATAATTGACTCCAAGTGGTTTTTAATGCCAAAGCGATCGCTTCATAGTCACAACGGCAAATTTGCGACTCTAGCAACCCAGATATATTCTCTACTCCATGCATTGCAGTCGGTATCGCTACACTAGGTCGAAAAATTAAAGAAGCACTTTTCCACTCTTTAGCTGCTTCAAGAATTTTATTCACCCAGTTTGATGGTACAGTCGCAGCGATAATTTCCTGATGTAAGTGACCGGACACCTGCTGCAATTGACGCCAATTATCCACATCTAGGTGTAACGAAGAATAAGGCAAATCAGCGACTAATGCCTCTGAACTATTGAGAGTTTCCAGAAATTGCCGCAAAACTTCCGCACCTACTACAAAACCAGGCTTCACGGGGTAGCCACGCTGCATAATTCTGCCCAAGTGAAACGCTTTGTCACCAACTTTGGCACGGTTTTGCAGTTTAATTTGGTCAAGCCGGTAGAGTTTATCCACTCAAATTGTTAATTCTCAGTTGTCATGTAACTACGGATGTCATCTCTTGGTAGTTTGTCAGATCCTATCTACTTATTACCTTCGCTCTTCCTCCTGAACGTTGCAGAGAAAGCGGGATGATTTGACATATGGTAGAGACGTTCGGTGTGGAACGTCTCTACAATTCCTCTTGCACCCCAGCAAAAGGAAGTTTAGTTAATTTATATAGTTGCACATGTCAGTATATTAATAATTAAAGTAAAATATAAGATTATTTTTTCTCTAAAAATATAAGCATTGTTAAGCACCTACTATCTTTTGCCCGATGATTGGTTAAATATCACTTTCCGGCTATGCCTCGCTTTGCTTTTTGGGTCAGTTATCGGCTTAGAACGACAACTCAAGGGCAAACCAGCCGGTTTAAGAACTCATATGTTGGTATGTTTTGGGTCAGCGGTGTTTACTCTCATACCTCTGCTAACAAATGCCACTCAAGCAGATGCTAATTCTCTTAGTCGCATCATTCAAGGAATTACAGCTGGTGTAGGATTTCTCGGTGCAGGGGAAATTTTACGTGAATCTTCCCAAAAATCACAGCGTATTGAAGTTCACGGATTGACATCGGCAGCAGCTATTTGGGTTTCGGCTGCTTTGGGAATTGCCGCAGGCTGTGGTTTATGGCAGTTAGGATTAATTGCTGTTGTATTGACTTTTTTGGTTCTCAACCTTTTTAAAAGATTAGAAAAACGTTATTACTCAAAAGTCAACCATCAACATGAAGATATTTCTGTGCTGCGAATTTCCCCAGTTGAAAAGCAGGAGCAGACAGACACAAATCAAGATAATAACTTGATACCACCTAAGTTTTAACTAATTAAACAAAGCAAGTGCTTTAGCAAAAATAGTTTCTTCGGCTCTAGTTTCTAGAATTGACTGTACTAAATTTATGAACTCACTGTCGATTTTAGTATCATTTTCAATTGTTTTACTAGCTGCATAAAAACTCACATCATCCATTTTTAATTCATTAGTAGTGCCTGTTTGCCAGCCTGGTGTTTTGCTATCCCAAGAAAGCGATCTACCGCGTAAAGTAAATTGAAACCAGGCTATTTCATCGTTTTTTAATTCAAAAAAAATATCAAAATAGGGTTCTTCTCCTTGGAACCAAACTCTACTAGTATCTCCTTTTTGACTTTGTTTAAGTATGTTTTGCTCAATTCTTCGTAATGATGCACCTAACGATGCAATTTCATGTTTTTCGACAAAATAATTGCTTTTAGGCATGTTTTGAACCATCAGAAAATTTTAGGAAAAAAGTAATATTTTTTACTTATAAGATACATATTACTACAGCAATTTCTCAGTTACTCCGGAAAATATACGTTAGGTCATGTCCTAATAATCACACATACTGTAGAGACGTTCGGAACGTCTCTACGACGGTTGCGATGTTTTTATTACTGTTTATTAAGCGGACATGATATTAGTAAACTAAAAAGCAGCTGCTGATGATATTTCACCTGCCTTAACGAAAAGAATTTGCGACGAATTTAACCACTGAGAATCAAAAGAACCGAGGTGAGTTGTAGTAATTAATGTTTGAAAACGGTCTTGAATTGCATCAAGTAATTGATTTTGTCGAGATGGATCTAACTCAGCAAGAACATCATCAAGTAATAACAGTGGTGGTTCTCCAACGACTTCTTCAATTAATTGTAATTCTGCTAGTTTTAAAGCTAGTACCAACGTTCTTTGTTGACCTTGAGAACCGTATTGACGAGCGGGTGTTTGATTGATAGTTAATTCTACTTCGTCGCGGTGGGGACCGACAAGGGTTGAGCCTTGACGAAGTTCAGCAACAGCTCGAAGCTGAATTTTTTCTAAAAAAGCTTGCTGTATTTGTTCTGGATGGTTTTGCTCTAAAGGTATACTAGGGACGTAGTTAATTTGTAAAATTTCTGTACTACCGCTGATGCTAGCGTGCCAAGCTTGAGCAATTGGTGCTAATCGTTGTAAAGCGCGATCGCGTCTTCTAATTACTCGTGTCCCTGTGGTCGCTAATTGTGCATCCCACAGAGCAAGTTCTGAGTCTTGAGTGCTAAGTGCTGAATCTTGATTTTGTTTCAAAAAAGCATTGCGCTGTCGCAACACCTGATTATATTGCTGCAAAATAAAAGCATAAATCGGCTCAAGTTGAATTAAAAGCGTATCTAACCAGTTTCGCCGATTTTCGGGACCACCGCGCACCAGTTCCAAATCCAAGCTAGAAAATTGTACCGCATTCAACACACCCAGAAAATCCATCTGACGCCGCAAATTCTCGCTATTCAAAGCTACCGTGCGGCGACCATTGCGGCGTAAAGTTAAAGTTAAATCGTTAATACCACTTTGTCGCTGTAAAGTGGCATTAATTTGAGATGCTACTTCCCCATCTTTAATTAAATCGCGATCGCGTGCCATTCGATGCGATCGCAATGTCGCTAACAACTCCACCGCTTCCAACAAATTCGACTTTCCCTGAGCATTATTGCCCACCAAAATCGTTTTCGCAGCAGTAAAATCAACCTGCTGCTCTTTATAGTTGCGAAATTGTCGGAGGTGAATGGATTTGAGATACATAGGGGTAGAGGAGGAGGGGGGGAGGGAAAGAGGGGAGGAGTGGGGGAAGATGAGGGGGAAAGAAGAATTATTCTCCTTATCTTCAAGGAGTCTCCCACACCATGCTTCCCCACTCCTCCACTTCCCCACTCTCCCACTCCTCCTAAACGACTTTCTTCCCCATCAATCTAAAGAATATTTTCTCCGCTTCAATCCAGACAAACATCAAAGCGCTGAAACCGATGCAAACTCCCAATTCTTGTAAATTGAGATAATGAGTACCAAAGAAAGCTCGCAGGGGTGGAACGTAAACTAACATCAACTGCAAAATCGTGGTTACAACCACCGCTCCCAATACAAAGATATTAGAGAAGGGATTCATCTCTATCGTTAGTCGGTTGTTAGAGCGAATCGCGATCGCATGACCCATCTGAGCAAGACACAATGTTGTAAATACCATTGTTTTCCAAGCTTCGCGATCGCCTGTATACTCTGGTGCATGGGTATGATTGTAAGCCCACCACATCAAAGCAATTGTGATGATAGCAAAGATAATCCCAATCCGAATCATATAAGAACCCAATCCCCTAGCAAAAATACTTTCACGGGGACTAAAAGGTGGACGCTGCATTACATCTGGTTCCGGAGGTTCCACAGCTAACGCTAAAGCTGGTAAACCGTCTGTTACCAAGTTCATCCATAAGATTTGTAAAGGTGTTAGAGGAACACCACCCAAACCTAGTAATGGTGCGGCAGCGATAGTGAGAACTTCGCCAATGTTACTACCTAAGATGTATTTAATAAAGCGGCGAATGTTGGTATATACGACTCTACCTTCTTTAGTGGCGACAACAATCGTGGCAAAGTTGTCATCGAGTAACACCATGTCGCTGGCTTCTTTACTCACATCAGTGCCTGTGATGCCCATCGCGATACCGATATCAGCTTGTTTGAGGGCGGGGGCATCGTTGACACCATCGCCTGTCATAGCCACAAATCGACCCCGACGCTGCAATGCTTGAACAATTCGCAATTTGTGTTCTGGGGCTACTCTAGCGTAGATGTTCACCAAGTCTACATTTTGCTCTAGTTCTTGGTCGCTCATGCGTTGCAATTCTTGACCGACGAGGACTCTATCCCCTTCTTTGGCAATTCCTAAATCGGTAGCGATCGCTCTTGCTGTTAACTGGTGATCGCCGGTGATCATTACCGGACGTATTCCCGCATCTCGACATTCTTGCACAGCGGCTCGCACTTCTGGGCGCGGTGCATCCAGCATTCCCACCAATCCCAGCCACACCAATTGTTGCTCGGAAGCTTCATCTGACCCTGATGGTGGCACTTCTGCAAGCGGTTTGTAAGCAAAACCTAACACCCGCAAACCTTTACTCGCCATGTTGTCGTTTTCTGCGAGAATTTGTTTGCGTTGTGCGTCGGTTAAAGCAGCTGGCTTATCGCCTAAATAAATCTGGGTGCAACGTGCCAAAATCAACTCTGGTGAGCCTTTGGTGAACATTAAGTAACGTTCGGATTTCAACATGTGAGCGATCGCTGGATCGACCGCTGTCATCGGTGATACTCCTGTTGATACTTCTTCAACTTGAGTAATCACGCTCATCCGCTTGCGTTCTGAAGAAAAGGGAAATTCAGCTACACGGGGTAATTTACTAGCCCATTGGTCTTTTTCAATACCTGCTTTTCCAGCAAGCGTAACTAATGCTCCTTCTGTCGGGTCGCCTAAAATTATCCATTGCCCTTTATCTTGTTGCAGCACCGAATCATTACAAACCGCACAGGCAACAAGCATTGCCGGGATTTCCGGATATTGGTCAACAGAAACATTTTGACCATTTAATTGAAAATCGCCTGTAGGAGCGTATCCTTCACCAGTGACGCGAAAAGACGAGTTATTGGTATAAACTGATTGCACCACCATTTTGTTTTGAGTTAGGGTGCCAGTTTTATCAGAGCAGATCGTGGTGACACTCCCTAAAGTTTCTACTGCTGGCAATTTGCGAATCAAAGCATTTCGCTTTACCATCCGCTGCGTTCCCAGTGCCAAAGTGACGGTAATTACAGCGGGTAAACCTTCGGGAACTACAGCGACTGCCATACTTAAAGAAACTTCGACAAGTTCTTGGAGGTTGCTAAAACCTCTGTCGGCGATGACACCACCGACAATGACGATCGCCACTAAAATTAAAGAACCAGTAACTAAAACGTTACCTAATTGAGTCATCCGTTGCTGCAAAGGTGTCGGTTCACTTTCTACCGACTGCAACAAAGCAGCAATTTTCCCAAGTTCTGTAGTCATTCCGGTATTTGTTACCAGAACCTTCGCACGTCCTTGGACGACTTCTGTACCTTGATAGACTGAATTCAGGCGATCGCCTAATGATGTATCTTCCGGTAAAGTTAATACAGCTTGTTTATTTACAGCTTCTGCTTCACCCGTTAGTGCCGACTCGCGAATTTGCAAATTAGACTCTTCGATTAAGCGTCCATCTGCGGCTATTTGCACCCCGGCTTCTAGGAAAATCACATCTCCAGGTACAATATCCTTGCCGGCGACATCTAGGAGTCTACCAGAGCGGATAACTCGCACACTTGGAGAAGATAGTTTTTTCAGAGCCGCAAGGGCTTTTTCGGCACGGCTTTCTTGAACATAGCCGAGTATACCATTGAGGATGACAATCGCTAAGATAGCGATCGTGTCTTTAAATGGTATTTCACCAGGATCAAGTTTGCCCGCTTGCCAATCCAGGAAGTCTAAACCTCCAGAAATCAAGGCTACAGCAATCAGCATCAACAACATGATGTTCTTGAACTGATCCACAAGAATATCCCAAGCACTCCGTCCAGCAGTTTCCTCTAGTTCATTAGTGCCGTATTTCTGCAATCGCTGTTCTACTTCTTGGGACGCCAAGCCAGAGTCTGCGTTACTATCGAGCAGGTCTAAGGCTTTATTAACTTCTAAACTATGCCAAACGGGGGCACCTTCGGGCAGAGAATTAGCAGACATCGTGTTGGTCACAGGAAATGGTTACAAAATTCGATCATAATCTTAGTGATGGCGATAAAACATCAAATAAAGTTACATTCAAGCTGTTGCTTAGTTGTCACACTACAAGTGTAATACCTGAAATTTAGTGATTTTTACTGTGAAAGTATATCGCGTGTTATTGCTTAAAAACAAGTTTTATTGAATACATAAAACAGAAGTGCAAGAGTTTCTTTTGCACTGTTGTTGCAAACGGTAAAGGTTTTTTATTATACCTTTTCCATGAGTCCCTTTCCCCCTCCCCTTAAATGTTTAGGCAAAGAACAATTCGACCGCTTAGTGCTGCCACCTTATATGGCATAGCGTTTATCCAAGATACACTTATCGCTATTGACAGCGCTAAAGGGCATCTGCTGCAAATCGATCCGCTCTCCGACAATACCAAAATTCTGAATTCTCACCAAGTTAAGGAATTTCGGGATGTGACAGGTCTTGCCGTGTGGTCAGATACCCTGTGGGTAACGCGGGATAACAGTGTTTATTTGTGTAACCTAAATTCTTTAGGTTTAGAGCATTTTGCTACATTACCCTATCCGGCTGACGGCGTTGCGGTTTGGGAATCAACCGTTTATGTCAGCTGCCAAAAGTTAGGCTGTATTCTGATTTTTGACCGAGAGACCCGAAAAGAGATTACTAGATTTTATGCTCCTGGCGTCGGCGTGGAAAATTTGGTAGTCAGTGAAGAAACTCTTTGGGTTAGCGACACAGTTGAACAAACAGTTTACTGCATCGACAGAGCTACGGGAGAAGTTCAATTTAGCGTGCTAACGCCGTTTGCATGTCCTACAGGCATTGGTTTACATAAAAATGGCGAAACAGGCGAAGAAACGCTTTTCATCGCTTATGCCTCAGAGGAGCCTTATATTCGGGATAATCCGAATGCAGACCCGAATTATGAATTGACCTATCGCGATCGCACTTTTATTCACCCGTTGCATTATCATTACGATCCAGATAAGCGCTACGCCCTCTCTAACGGTTATCTGATAGAAATGTCTTATGCTGAAGAAATTTCTCCCTTAGAAGAGGTGTATTTATCAGATGTAGAATGGCGAATTGCCCTACCCTCAGAAACTGACCGTCAAAAGGTAAAGCACGTTGAATCGATTGGTCTACCTTTCATAGAAGAAGAGAAAGACGGACAACGTGTCGCAGTATTTAAACTTGATACTCTCACCCCAGGTGAACGACATATATTTGGCTGGAAAGCACTTTTAGAAGTTCGCGGCATTAAGTATCGCATCACACCCAAGGATGTAGAAGATATTGCCGAAGTCGCAGAATTTCCAGGTCGCTACTTAATTGATGATGACGACTTAGCAATGGATACTACCATAGTCCGTCGCGCCGCCCATGATGCAGTTGGTTCCGAAACCAATTTGCTGCGGAAAATGTACAGTATCCGCAATTACGTTTACGACCAATTATCATATGGTATTAAACCATATATTGATACGCCAGATATAGTTTTAGAACGCGGTGTTGGTTCTTGTGGTGAATATGTCGGTGTATTGCTTGCTTTATGCCGTTTAAATGATATTCCCTGTCGCACTGTCGGGCGTTATAAATGCCCTCCCTTAGGCGAATATAAGAATGTGCCGCTACAACCAGACTTTAATCACGTTTGGTTAGAATTCTACGTCCCGAATATTGGCTGGTTGCCAATGGAATCAAACCCTGATGATACAGGCGATCGCGGTCCTTATCCCACACGCTTTTTTATGGGGTTATGTTGGTATCATATCGAAATAGGCAAAGGTATTACCTTTGAAAGCTTGAGCAGTAAAGGGACACGCTTAACAAAAGAAGATGTGGCGATCGGTGATTTGGCGATTAATCATATTCAGTTTACAATTCTTGAGGAATTACCGCCTTTTTAGCAACCTATAACTACTTTTTGCTGCCATTTTTTTCAGCGGTTCCAAAATTCCCGACTTCTTTAAGAAATCGGGAATTTGATTTAGTTTTTAGCCTTAATTAAACTATCTTGAATTAAATTTATATTATCACCCTTAAGTCTCGCAGGCAAGACAGATGACACAAGAATTAGTAGACCTAAAAAATAGTATTCTGGAAGGAAGATACGCAGATGCTTTGATGATTCTTGATGAATTAGAGGGCATGAGTAAACAAGCTAATCTGCGTCAAATTAAATCATTTTTAAGGATTATGTTAATTCATTTAATTAAGAATCAATTAGAGCAGCGATTAACAAATTTTTGGGCTGCTTCTATTCGCAATGCCCTACGTGAAATTAAATCAATAAATATCAAAGATAATAAAAAATCTTATTACATCAATCAAGATGAATGGTCAACGTTCATAAAAGAGGAAGTAATTGAAGATGCTATAGCTGATGCAAGTCTGGAAGTTTTGAACGGAAAATATACTCGCTCTCAACTGTCAGCAATACTAGATAGAAACCAGATTTTAACTACAGCAGCTGGGTTTCTAGCTTTAACATATACTTATTCAGCAAAAGAATTACCAGCGATTATGGATGATTATCTAGCTCAACTACCTGGTGGGCAAGATTGGATAAGTAAGTGAGTCCACCTTTTGTTTTGGCTTCTGCCAAGATGGAAGCGTAGCGAAAGATTGAGTGTGAGTAAAAATAAAGATAAGCAATTGAGAACAATGCCCCCAATCGAGCGTGCCCAATTCAACGTGGCAAATGCACCTTAGCCGGCTTTAAAGACGAGAAATCACAGATCGAGTTAAATGGACAATAGCGACAGTGATATCCTGGATTTGGCGGGAAAATATTACTAAAACTATTAGTTTGCTGATATCTTTGTAAATCTCGCTGATGTTTTTGAGCAATGCTAGCTAACTCCAATTCTAAAGATTCTAATTCGCCTTTTGTAATGCTAATTAA
>JBPCQW010000180.1:0-6641 GCA_050997715.1 Hassallia sp. | reverse complement strand
ACAGCAAAACCTCTTGCAGGTTTAACTTCCAGTAATGCTTCCTCCAGTACTGGCATTAACCTATCTCCCACTTCCTTGAACATGTCTATTAGCTTTTTTCCTTGTGAGTCAGCTCTCTTCAGTACATGAACCAGATCATCAATACCACGAGGTTTGAATGCTGGAATTTGGTCATCGGTATGGAAAGTGAAAGTTTTCATACCATTTCTATTCATGGAGTTTGGTTTAATCTCGCTTAGTTGTTGTCGTGCTATGAGCGATTAGTTGTTTATACATAATTTACGGATACACTGTCAAGATGTACAACTAAAAAATTATTATTGTACAAAATGCATGAAATTTAAGTATATTTAGAGCGATCGCAACAGCATAATATAACCTAATTAGCCTTGTAATCTTGAAAATAGCATCTAAAGAGCCATTATTTCTGTATTTATGTGTACATTATGTTCAAAGTAAAAGGGTAAAGAATAAACTTTATGTACATTTAGTTAAAGTTAACTCAAAAACTTAAGTATGGCAAAAAGAACTAAAAAATTCGCAAATATGGATACTATACCAAATAATGAGTCATCTGAGAGTCAAGATTTACAAAATTTAGGAAGACGCTCTCTTGAAGATCAACAGAGGGATAAGTCTGTATATAAATACTTATTAGAATGTTTAACTGACCTTGGGATAAATGAAAAGCAAGAAAACGCTAAACCCAATGAAAGGAGTATTGCTGAACAATGGGGTCAAAAAAATAACCGGATTTTTATCAGACGTGTTTTACGTTCCGTACTTCCTGAATACTATAGTCAGGAAGAAATAATCTCTGTAGTTCCAGGATTAACTTTAGGAAAGGTAGTCGAAATTTTAGCAGGAATCCAAGATTATTTGGCTAAAAAAAGATTAAACACCACAGAATCTGAAGTTCCCCGAATTTTAACTAGAGCGGAAAAGTTAAGAGCATTTCGCAAATTTTATCAACTTAGTTTGGCAGAGACGGAAAAATTAAATCTTGCCGTGCATCCAGGAGAACCGATGCTACAAGAATTTTTGGCAATTGTTACCGATCCTGTTAAGGGTCTAAAAACGGAAGATATCATACCTTTTTACAAAAAAGTTACAAATCTTTTTTATAATTCTTTCAATAAATTAGAGTCTAAAAATCAATCATATTCACCTCTGGACATCACAGATATAATTCAACAAAATGTCGAAACTCTACTAAGCGAGTATTATGAGGGAATAGTTCAAGATTTAAAGATACAAAAAACTAAAGAGTTAATCGATAAAGTTTGTCGTGAAATAAATAGAATTGAGTTGCAAACAGGCTTTAGACAATATAAATCTCTGTTGAAAGATGATAGAGATGAAGCACAACCAGATGTTAGCTTATTGCCTCATGCTTTTATAGAACATTTAACTCGCTCTCTTGTAGAAAATGAAATACTCTCTGATGAGTTTCCTATTCATCTTAAGCAATTGGAAATTGAAAAAATACATCCTTTGCCCCTTTATGTAAAGACGGAAGAGCAAAAGTTTGGTTTACTCAATCCACTTTTGCTAGATAGTGATGAAGATCAAGAAGATGTTATTGGGTTAGAAAGGCAATTTGCTTACAAATTAAAAATACATTTTTATGTAAAAGTACCAGATGATTATCAACCTTGGATTCAGGGAGAATATCATCAAATAAGTTTCTTTAATCAGAATGAAAATAAATTAGAGTTTTTTGAAGAAATTACTGGAATCGGCAGTCCTATCTATCATATTATTGCTGCAATTAATAGAGTTTTATTATCAGATATTTCGACATTAAGTAATTATTTACCAGTAGCTCGTAATATTTTAATTAACAACGAGTTTTTTGGTAGTTCCAGTCTCGTTTGGTCTTATAGTGTAGTTAATCTCTGCAAGAAAGATGATATTGATAAAGCAATTAATCAAAACAAAAATTATGAGGAAATTATCAGCAGCGATGAAACTGCTTACGGTGAATACTGCGGTTTTGATTCTGTTGAAATAGCTACTAAAGCTGCACTACAAGCTAGATTAAGAGCAATTAAACAGACGGGGATAAATCCTGTAGTATATCTTACCGAACTGTGTCATCGAGTCGAAGAAATTAATGCACTCAGAAAAGCAGAAAGTTATTTGGATTTTTATCCATTTTCTTTAAAAGCGATGGAAGGTTATTTAAATCAGACACTTTTTCGAGGTAGATATCGTCTTGCGAATAATCAGTTAAATTTTGTAGAAATAGATGAGGGAAAGCCTTGGAGTGCAGTTGCTTACAATGCTCACTTAAGTATAACTGAAAATTATCTAAAAGAAGGACTTTACCGCATTGCTAAAAAATATCTTGATGTTTTGAACCCTCACATTGAAAATGCCAAAAAAGGTACTAATAAATGCTTTGATGATTTCATGTTTGCCAAATATGAGCTTTGTAAATTTAGATATTATTATTTGACAGATTTAGAAGATTCAGAAAATCGTCAAGTACATTCAGATCGTGCTATTGCTATTCGAGCGGCTACAGATAGTTTAGATAATGCGGAAAAATATCTGAAAAATATTTTAAAAAAGTATTATGCTATCAGTGCTTGTGTTCAAAGTAATTTTCATCCATTCTTTTATCTTTTATCAAGAGTATACGCGCACCGAGCGAAACTTTATATATTTACATCTTCTTATCCAGACCGTGCTGGAGGTCGATGGGACGGTTTGATAAAGCCTATAAGCCTTTTAGAAAAGGCACGAATTTATGCAGCTAGAGATGGAAACCCGGCAATTTATGCTTATTGGTCTGCTTACCAAAGTTGGTGCTATATTATGGTGGCTTACTTGGGAGATTATCAACCATCTCCTACAGAATTTCCTAGAGAAGAATGTTTAGATTGGGCTAAACGACTGATAGAACATGCTTTAATTTGTTATAAAAATATTGGCAAAAAATCCTATCAACAGATTAAAGATAATGGTGGCAGAATAACTGAGGTGGATAAATATGGTAAATATTATAAAAATTACGGAAATCTACTAATCCAAGTCGTACCTCTCATTCAAGAGTTAAATAAGGAAAAGGGTGAGTCTGAGCAGATTTATGAATCGGAAAATAATGTTATAAAGATTGATTTTTCGATTTTAAAGAAAATTTGTACTGACGATACTAAATCTACCTACCTATTTGGAACGCATTCATGTATTCTGCTATTTAGCATGGGAATGTTAGAGCTATGTAATGACAAAAATGAAAGTCAACTGGTGTTAGGAATTAAAAAAGCTATCAGAATGTTTACATATTGTTCGGCGATCGCTGAAGATGGAAATAAAGGAAGTAGAAATCCTGATGATGAAAAATTTTACCTAGAAAGAATCTTTAGTGAAGGAGATTGTTTAGTCAGGGGACTTTATCCTCACCGTTTAACTCAGTTTGCAGACTTAGGAAAAATTTGGGCAGCTACCTGTAAATCTATTCTGCTTTTACATAATTCTGCTTTTGATTGGCAACAAATAAATCAGCTACTAGAGACTTTACCAACTAGTTCTAACCAATCTATTTTGGACAGTGCCTGTAGACAAAAGCGTTATAATGGACACTTAGAAAGCCATTGCGATCGCCTCGTTGATTATTTTGAACAACTCCAAGTTAAAAAACTCAATGTTAACAGCTTAATCGAGATTCGCAACAAGATTGTTAGAGATATATTTAAGATTAGGCGTGGTGAAAGCGAGGTAAAAGTTTAGACAGCATCATTGCAGATTTATACTCAATTGACGTGAGTCTCCAATGGAGGCGCACGTTAAATTGAATGACCAACTCTTTTCAACTCTACTCGGCTTACGCATCCACCGAGCCTTATGGTAGTTTAAAGTTACGCACGTACATCGCAATATGACTGGAGAGCTAAACTTTGGGAATAGAACTACGCAGTTTCGTCTTTCTCGACAGCCTGCAACCTCAACACGCAGCATATATAGGAACGGTAGCCCAAGGTTTCTTACCATTACCAGGGGACACATCGTTGTGGATTGAAATCTCTCCTGGTATCGAAATTAATAAAATTACCGATGTAGCGCTCAAATCTGCTTCTGTTCGTCCGGGAGTCCAAGTAGTCGAACGACTGTATGGCTTATTAGAAGTTCATTCTGCCTCTCAAGGAGAAACGCGAGCTGCTGGTCAAGCAATTTTGGCGATGTTAGGAGTTAAAAAAGAAGAGTGTCTGAAACCGCGTGTCGTTTCTACCCAAATTATCCGCAATATTGATGCCTATCAAACACAACTTATCAATCGCACGCGACGCGGACAGTTACTATTAGCGGGACAAACGCTGTATGTGTTAGAAGTTGAGCCTGCTGCTTACGCTGCACTTGCCGCGAATGAAGCTGAGAAAGCGGCATCGATTAATATTCTTGAGGTGCAAGCTGTAGGAAGCTTTGGACGGCTTTATTTAGGTGGACATGAACGGGATATTCTGGCAGGTGCGGCAGGAGCCTTAGCAGCGATTGAAAGTGTCCCTGGTCGGACAAATTTTCAGGGTGGGCGTCAGGAGTAAAGTAAATATCATGGCAAATCGAGAGCATCTAGCTTTGCTGAAAGCAGGTGCAGTCACATGGACTGAGTGGAGAAAGAAAAATACCCAAATTGAACCAGACCTCAGCGCTGGGAATTTGCAAGGGTATAATCTCAGAGGCGCGAACCTCCAAGGGGTAAACTTGAGTAGGGTGGATTTGAGTAATGCTTTACTTGTGCGAGCAAACCTCAGTGGTGCTAACTTGAGCGGTGCTAACCTTTATAAAGCTAACTTGAGTGAAGCTAACTTGAGTGAAGCTAACTTGAGTGTTGCTAACTTGAGCGGTGCTACACTGACACAAGCAGATTTGAGTTATGCTAATCTGATTGGAGCTAATTTGAGTGAGGCAAATCTCAAAGATGCTGCGATCGCTGATGCTAATTTAATTGGCACTGACTTGAGCAAAGCTAATTTGAAAGGTGCTGATTTGGCTTGTGCAAAACTTTGTCGGGCTAACCTATCTTTTGCTAACCTGATGGAAGCTAACTTGAGTGAAGCTGACTTAAGCCAAGCAAATTTGTATGAAGCGGAACTAATCGGCGCTTATCTTTATAAAACTGATTTGTACAAAGCTAATTTAAGTTATGCTCATTTGGGTGGTGCATATCTCAGCAAGGCTAACTTGAGTGAAGCTGACTTGAGCAAAGCTAACTTGAGATGGACTAACTTGAATGGTGCGAACTTGGCAGGAGCTAACCTTAAAGGGGCTAACTTCACCGGCGCTAAAATTAGAGGGGCTAACTTCACCGGCGCGAATGTTCACCAAACAATTATGCCTGATTAAAAGCACGATTAGTTAGATTAACTTTTATCGTACACATTTGATACAATTGCGTCCATATGCTTTGGCGGCATACAATGCTTTATCAGCTAATAGCAACAGGTCATCGCCGATTTTTGCATTATCAGGAAATACGCAAATCCCACCCGAAACCGTCGTATTTATTTCCCTGTCTCCAAATTTTATTCGCGCAGCTTGAAAGGATAACCGGATTTGTTCAGCACGTTGAAAGGCATTATTTAATGTTATACCGGGCAAAGCCAATACAAACTCTTCACCCCCATAGCGACACACGATGTCGCTAGAGCGGCTGTATTGACGCAGCAGGTCTGCAAATACTTGTAACACGCGATCGCCTGCCTGATGCCCAAATGTATCGTTAACCTTCTTGAAATAATCGATATCCATTAAAATAACGGCAACTGGATAAGACTCTTGTGCTGCCCTTACCAGTTCTCTTTGCAGTGAGGAATCAAAATAACGCCGATTGAATAAGCCAGTAAGTCCGTCCTGCATTGCTTGTTGCTGTAGTAGAGCCTGTAAAGTTTCAATTTCCAGCACCTGAAGACGCAAACGTTCGTTAGCCTGCCGAAGTTCAACCTCAGCTTGATAACGTTGAGTAATGTCACGCAAAATAAGCAGATGTCCTGTTAACTGCCTACGGCAATCGCGTAATGGCGTAATTTGTAACTCAAGATAACGAGGTGTTGCCGAATCGATTAATATCTTCGTCTTCACACCTTCATCTTCATGGTAAAATCTGATGTTATCTTGCCATTTTGACAGAACTTGATCGGCAGGTTGTCCAATAAAGTGTGCTGTAGTCCCAATCAGATTTTGTGCCGCAGGATTAATGTCAAGAATGCGGTTTTGGACATCTAAGACAAGCACACCATCACTCATTCTGTCAATCAAAATGTCCCGCGCTACGGGAATAAGGTCAAACATCCGGAAGCGAAAGACGCTAACAGCATAAATGAGTCCGGTCAGCATGAAACTCATCGGGGTGACGTTCAAACCGGGGGGAGTAAGGTGTAGCATATACGCGCTAGCCCCAAGCAGTGGTATCAACGCCCCAGTTAATGCCATAATAGATTGCTGGCTATACAGAACAGAGGGCAGCAAAGCTCTTCTGGCAAGCAGAAATACGCCTGCAAGTGTGGAAACAGAAACACACGCCATTACCCAAAAAAAGCCGAGACCATGTTGGTAAATCACAACATTACTTCCATGAGGATCGGGCAAAAAGCCAGTCCAAATCAGATTATGCCATTCGTTGGTCGCAACCATTGCCA
>JBPCQW010000178.1:0-4796 GCA_050997715.1 Hassallia sp. | reverse complement strand
CAATAAAAATCCCTGGTATCGCTGATGCCAAATTTAAGGCATGGCTTGAGTCCGTATTCAGTTCCCATACGTGGGATCTGAATACACAGATTGAGTTGGCTATTATTTGTGCTCTATTTGCAGCTGGGGGTTTGATTCTAGCTGAAGCTGTAGGAATAGCTTTAGGTAAGATTGTCAATAAAGCATTGGCTTTAACAGTAGGCTTATGTTGGATTCCTTTTTGTTTTTTGTTTTTAATCCTAAATCAACAAACAGAACTTAATTCTGCTGGGAGTATGCTGATACTTACAAGCATTTCTGGACTAGGTGTATACGTAGGTTGGCAAGCCATCAACGGAAATGATAAATACGCTTTTGTTGTAAATGCTGCCGTTGCTGCTACGAGTTTTTGGATGAAAGGTACAAGTTTTCGAGGGGCCAATCTTACTGATGCTAATTTTTCTGAGGCAAAAGTTAAAGGAGTAGATTTTACTGATGCTAACCTTGCACGTACTTCATGGTTTCACACTAAAGAACTCGAACTTGCCTGTGTTGGAGAAAGTTATTTGAAGTCTCCACAAATAAGACAATTAGTAATAACAGGCTTAGGACAGGGCAAAAACTTCGATGACCTATCCCTGCGAAGTATAAACTTATCTGGTGCTAATTTGGCAGATGCAAGTTTTATTGGTACAGACCTAAGTCAAGCAAATTTACAAGATGCTAATCTTTCTGGAGCAAAGCTTGTAAAAACTCAACTTGAACAAACAGATTTTACTGGTACTTGTTTAACTGGCGCTTGTATTCAAGGTTGGAATATTACAAGCTCAACTAAATTAGATGGGGTAGAGTGCGATTACATTTATACACAGTTGGTTACACCAGATAATCCTAATCCTCTTCGTCAGCCTGAAGATTATAGTGAAATATTTACTCCCGGTGAATTTGCTGACTTTCTTCAGTATATGCAATCTCTACATAGCAGATGAGCCTAATTTTATTTTATCTACAGTTAATAATCTGACAAACATTAATGTTACGAATACTATAGAGAATGGTTGATATATGAAGTTAGAAATAGCTAGAGCTAATAATTTATTAACAACAAATGCAGGATGAGTGGCGGATAGTGCATCACTATTAACTTCCCAAACTGAAACCCCAAATATGGATGCACTAATTAAGCTAGGGATAAAATTTAATATTTCGTTGATAAGAGATATTATTAGGAAATTCCAGAAAACTCGCCACCCATAACCTTTTGTCAGTAACCAACATCGTTTTACTGCATCTGGTGCTGGATAGTTTTTAATTATAATAAAATGTAATGCAAAGTATAAACGAGGAGAAAGAATTATTAGCAATAAGTAATATAAAATATTTAAAATAGATATTTCTGAAAACTTCTCAGTCGCTTTTTGCACTGATTGAGAAATAGTGATTTCTTCTTGATTTAATTTTTTAAAGATAAAAAATATTACCGCTCCATATAAAACAGCACCTATAGATAAAATATATAAGTAGTTTAGTACAGTAAACAATATTTCAGGAATTACAAATTGCAATAAAGAAAATATTAATCTGGGAATTCTAAAGACAAGTAGTGAAGTATAAATTGGTGTCACTGATATTAATGAATCCCGCAGCAAGCGGACAGGGGTGATTGATTGAGTGAGCATGAGTTGAATATTTACTTGTTCAAAGTATTCATAGAGTACCTTGAATTCAGGTAATTTTTACTTTGGCTTCTGACCCAAAATGACCCTGCTCAAACAAAACCGACTGGGCTATTTACTCAGTCGCTTCCCAATCAATCCAACCCGTCCATTAATAGCTCGGACATCTCCAGTTGGTCGCGGTTGCGGTTGTCGTCGGGGTTCTGGTAGCAATGGATGCTGTTGGCGAAGTCAAAAAACACTCTTGTTAGGGTGAGTCATTTCAGCGATGAAACGATTGAGAGCTTTTTGAACAGCTTTATAACCAGGTGCCTGCTTACCTAATTTAAGATCCAGCAAAATGCGATCGCGTAAAAGCTCAAGTTCTACTTGGGAGAAAGCAATTGCTGTTCGTTCCATCAATGCAGCATTCTTTTGAGTGAGATTTTGTATTTCTGTAAGGAGTACTTCTACTTCCTCATCATACCGTGTATTACTCGGTAATGAATCCAAATTTTTCCATGTATTACATGGATGAGGAAAATCCCTTTCCCATGTATTACTTGGATAAACCATACTTGGCAGATTATTTTCACGAATGATCTGCTCTAAATAGTCAGCCCTAGTAAGACCCAAGCATTCAGATGTAATGCCCAAAGCTACCCAAGTGGAATCAGTTAGTCTTAGTGAGCGAACTAATCGGTAGTCTTCGTTTTTCAGCGCAAACTTCCCCTGCACATCACGTTTCATAGTCAGGTTTCCATGTATTACACCGTTATTTTAGCCTGTCTGAACTCTGGCAGGCAACCATGTATTACCTGGAATTTGAAGATCACGGATGATTGATAATATGGATTTAAAGCTCTGATTTCAAGCTGGAGCTAAAGCAGCAAATCGGGAAATTCTGGTTTTCGCATGAGGAATACCATGTAGCCAGGACACCATACGTACCACATTGAGAGCTACGGCAGTCAGCAAGTGCTGGAGTTGGACTTTAACCAAACCAATATAGCGGGCTTGTCGCAGCCCCAAAGTTCCAATTCCTTGAGATAGCGTTCCCTCAACCCCCGCTCTTGCGTCATAGAGCTTTTTCCAATCAGTGGAAAGCTGTTGTTGTCGCACGGTTTGCAATGCAAGGTATTCTGCCTTTGGGCGCAGTGTCAGTTCTCTTGGCTCAGTTTTTGAGCGGGTGCATAAAGCACGGGCGTTGCAAAGTCGGCAAGTTTTGCGAGGGAATCTCACATTAATCACTGCATTACCCCATTTGTCCTGAGTGGGAACCCACTTTTTGGTACTTTTTTTACCTTGAGGACAAGTTACCCGTTTTGTATTCCAGTTCACGGTAAACTGGCTGATATCATAACCGCCTGGAGTTTTAGCTTGCCAACTAACATTCGGGCGTACTGGACCAACTAAATCTATTCCATACTGCTTACGACTGGTGACGATAAGATTACTATCGACATAGCCAGCATCAACAATATGTTGGCTGGGGAGTAGGTCTTTGGCAGCCAATGCCTCGTGGATAGGTGCAGTCTGGGTAACATCTGAAACCTGAGCTTGGGTGGTAATGGCATGAGTAATTAAATGGACTTGGTTCTCATCACAAGTTTCGGTCAGATGCACTTTATACCCAATCCAAGTCACACTCCGTTTGTTACCAAAGCGAGCATCAGTGTCATAAGGAGAGTCAAAACGACTACTAGATGGAGCTAAGTTACTGGCAGCCCGCAATCTTACTTGGTCATTCTCCACATAATATTGATGTACCCAAGTCTGGCGCAGAATTTCGACGGCGGGCACATGAGCAAGCCAATCGGGGACATCTTCTGCCCATACAGCTATCAGTAACTGCATTCCATCTGTGCCAATCATTTCGGCATATTCCTTACGAGCAGCAATGCCCTTGGGTAAGCGATACTCTTCTACTGCTCGACCGTAGCGTTCAAACCATTCCTCTGGAACCCACGAACGTAACCAGTCTGGCGCAACTGTGGCTAGATCATTGAGGGCTGCACGTAGGGTTTCACCTACCCCTTCGAGTCGGTTCAAGTTACGGATAGCAGCGAGGACATGGGTGGAGTCAGTGCGCTGTTTTCCTCTTTCTTTGAGCCATCCACGTTCTTTAAATTGCTTCAGTAAGGTGTCTAACAGTTGTTGTTCTGCGCCACCAGCCATCAATCTGGCGCGAAATTCACACAAAACAGAGAAATCAAAACCTGAGTCAGTCAGTTCCAACCCCAAAAGATACTTCCAATCAATTCTACTGCGGACAGCTTCAGCAGCTTGTCGATCTGGCAAATCTTCAATAAATTGCAGCACACAGACTAACGCCAGTCGCCAAGGTCTAACTGTTGGTTGACCATGAGTGGGATACAAAGCGGTAAAATCACTGTCACTGTAAAGTGTGCCAATTTCATCTCGCAGGGTGAGATAAAGGTTCCCTTTGGGGAAAGCAGCGCGGGCGACACGAACTGTTTCCTCTGGCACAGGACTGATGGGTTGCGGTTTCAGTGACATATCCCTTACGCTCCTGGCTATATATAGTGCCAATCTTAGGGTGACACTCTACGGAACTTCTGTCTACTTTTGACTTCGCCAACAGCATCGATTGCTCATTTACCCCCGCTAAGAGCGATCACCCACACCGCCTTAAAGGTTTGCAAAACAAATAACAGTCATTTTACTGGTAATGCTACTGCAAAATTTACTGCATCTACTCTAACTCAATATAGAAATACAGTAGAAAAATGCAGTAAAAATTCGCAGTATGGTTTTCTAGATACCGGGAATGAATTTTTTCCCGAATGCGGGAATGAAACACCATTGCTAGGGGTTAAATAGCCACCGCAGAAATGCTAGTACAGTAGTTCGTGAATAAAGAGTCTATGGTAAATGAATCGCCCAGGCAACGATTTGGATGGAAGAAAGTGGCAGTAGCTACTGGCATTGGAGCAGTGGTTTTAATCATTGGTACTGCTGTTTACGATCGAGAGCAATGCGATTTTGTGAGGTGCTGAAACCTGGGACATATATCAATACGGTTCATTTAAGGCTCAAATAGGTGTAAATTGGGTATTGTTTCCAAAAATGGAAATCCAGTCAGGTGCATCTCAAAGAATTATCGTTGGTGTCTCCTAAGATACGAAGTACTGAGATATT
>JBPCQW010000168.1:0-2676 GCA_050997715.1 Hassallia sp. | reverse complement strand
ACCCCCATAAAGCTGTGCTTTATTTCCCCTCTCCTTAGTAAGGAGAGGGGTTAGGGGTGAGGTGTTTATATTGCGGGTAATTTAGCAAATAAGTTAAACGCGGGGTACGGTTCGTTGGAAATAGCGAATATTTAACTAGGCTTAATATCATCTCAGATAAATACTGTAGATTCTACGGTTATCACTTGCTAAAAATACTGCTAAAACAGAATCACTGTTAATGAGTAATTAATAATTGAGAAGTTATAAATTGAGAGTTAATATTCCTAAGTCTTAATTTATCAGTTTTTTATTATTAATTGCCAATGTTTCATAGGTAATCTACTCATACTAATATCTTGCAGTGGGCGATTAAAATCGCAACTACACAAACAAAACCGAAAAACAAGATCCCCGACTTCTTAGAGAAGTCGGGGATCTGAACTAAAAAGTTTTTGGAGAATCAAATTAAAATGTTTTTTTCAACTCCAAAGGTGGGAGTTATTTCCGCACCTGTTCGTAGTGCTTTGCGTTTAAGTTCCTGGGCATTATCTGCGGCTTTACTTTGGGCAGGTGCAAGTCAAGCACAAGTCAGTTTATCACCATTAAAAATTGAAGTTAAAACAAATCGCGGTCAAGCTCAAGGCGTTATTAATATTACAAATACTAGTAACGAAACCTTTCGCGCTCGCGTCTATGCTGAATCTTTTACATACAATCGAGATAAGGGTTTTGAAAGTTTACCATCTAGCCCTTCCGATTTAAGACCATATTTGCAATTTTCGCCGCGTGAACTAGTTGTCCCACCAGGAACAACCAGAAGAGTCCGTCTCAATGCTCGTTTGGCTCCTAGTTTGCCGGCTGGTGAATATCGCACAATGATTTTCACCGAACCTTTAAAGCAAAATACTGTCACCGATGCAAATGGTAATAAAACTACAATTATCACCCGTGTTGGTAGCGCGTTTTTTGTCCGTAAAGGTGATGTGCGTCCTAATTTGACGGTGGATAGCGCAAGATGGAATGCCGAGGCAAAGAAGATACAACTATTAGTCCGCAACAGTGGTAAAGCATCTGCTTACACATCTATTAAGTGGACTCTCAAGCAAGGTGGAACAGTTGTTAAATCTGGAGAATCACCAGCTTCGGGTATTGTCCCTGATGGCGATCGCAATTTAATTTTAAATCAATCTAAGAAAGATGAATTAGCTCTTTCTCCTGGAACATATCAACTCAGTGGTGAGTTGATGTGGGGTGAAGATAACGACAAAAGCAAACTACCATTCAAGCTAGATTTAACAGTCCCTGGAGGAAATTCTACCCCATCACCAACCAGAAATAGAAGGTAAAAGTCAGCGTGAAAAATCCCCTACTTTACCTTTCTGCGTTTGCGGTTTGCCTTTTTTGCGCTACTCCAGCTAAGGCTAAGAACCCCACTCCTAATCCCTCAGAAGAAACTGTTACAGGCAAAAATATAGATAATACCTCACCCCCTAACCCCTCTCCTTATAAAGGAGAGGGGAGTGTTGACGCAATACTTACGAATGCAACTTCAGATCAGATGAACCACGATTTGCTCTCTTTGGAGGAAAGGTTAAAAAGTTTACCGATTAGTGAAGCTAGTCGTGCGGATCTGCGGGAGAGGCTGATTGAATATCGGGAAGCGGTTAAATCTAGAAAACCTCTCTCCTACAAGGAGAGAGGCTTTGATCCTGGGGGGTTAGGTTTTCCAGATGAGGTGAAAAGTCAGAATTCAAATTGGCATCAACGGCTAAAGCCTGCGGTGTTTAAAAATAACCTTGCTGCTAATTCAGCAGAAAAGACGCAGCCAAAGCCGGAAACACTCACACCGGAAGTTAAATCTGAATTGGAAAAAAAGACAAAGCAATTCAGTACATTCCCGGTTGGATTAAGTGTGGGTAAACGCAATGTCAACCCCAGCGTGATTATCCGGGGACAAGAAGACGGAACGCAAGCAATTAACTTTGAAAATTGGCTGTTACCGTTTGATGATGTGATTCAAGCGTTGAAATTAGATGTGAAAAATTTGCCAGATGGTCAATTAGAAGTGCGATCGCCTGGTATAGTAACTCGCATCGACCCGAAAAAACTTCGCACCGATCCTGAGTTAGGCTTGGTATTTTCGATTCAAGACTTAAATACTCTCTTTGGCATCAAAGCACAATTCAACATCAACGACTACGCGATTGAGCTTGATGTACCTTGGCTGAATCAATCAGGTTCGAGAATTGGGCAAGCGGAACCGCCGATTATATTAGAAGGTATACCACGAATTGCACCGGGTAACTTCAGTTTTGGCGCAATTGAACAAAAACTTAACGCCAGCGGTTCAGAAGGCACAGGAGCTAGTTACAGAGGTGATTTTCTCGCGGTTGGTAGTCTGTTTGGTGGTAGTTGGTTTGTGCGTACAGATCAGCCAAATTTCCAAGATGCATCAAGTTGGAGATTAGCAGAAGCACAATTTTATCGACCAAATAATCAAACTGATTATATCTTAGGTTCCCAGCCAACTTTTTGGCGCAGTCAGGGTGCAAGCGATTATTGGGGCTTTACATATATTCAACGACAAGGATTTACCCCACCGCAACTCTTTGGTGGTGGTTTTGTCGATCCACGTTTGCGGTTGCAAGCTTCACAAATTGGTAGGACAATTACAGGTACCGCTCAACCGGGTAC
>JBPCQW010000125.1:0-8177 GCA_050997715.1 Hassallia sp. | reverse complement strand
CGGGGAAGCCAGTCGAATCAAGTTCGCAGCATTTCGACTCATCCCTTCTTATTATAAAACGCCATTGAACTGGTTGTTGGGTCTGGGTCCTGGTCACTCAGCTAGTCGCTTAGGAGGATGGGTACTGCGAGATTACGCGAAGATGCTAATACCTCTAGGTGCTACTGTTCATCCTGTAACTGCTGATATTTGGCAAGCCATCAACGCTAGCTACCTTCCGCAAGAATCTACTGTATACTTCCCACTATTTACATGGGTAGGGATCTGGGGAGATTTGGGGTTCGTCGGCTTGGGAGCCTACTTATACCTTTGTTCTATTGTGTGGTGCAGGATTTGTGCGGATGACTTTAGCAAGTTTTTGCTACTTTCCACTGCTGCTTTTGGGTTAATCCTGACTCAGGTAGAGGAACCGGGACATGTGCTTACGGTAGCGTGTTTGCTGGGTTTGCAATGGCATGAGCGGCAGTTGAGAGTGCGATCGCGTATCATCCCGCACACCCTTTAAAAATCAAAAAAAGAACCCCACCCCTAGCCCCTCCCCGCAAGCGGGGAGGGGAGACTTTGACTTGCATCACTCGTGGGGGTGGGGTTCTTTTTTTTTGATTTATGCAATCTGTAACGTCGCGCTTAATAACCCGACGACAGATGCGAGGAACCGGAGCGTCTCTACAACTCTTGACTCTTGAAGATCGATATATGTGCCAGTTGCGCTCATTCCTGGGTATAACCTCATACAGAATTGGTATTAGTGCTAATCATCAATTAAAACTTGCTGATCTCTCATCAACCAACGCAAAAACAATTCAAAATACAAAACTTTATTTTGCCAACGTTCTCTAACTCTTATATGGTAAAGAGTAGTTTGCATAAATTTGCGAGAATTATCTTTTTCACTAAATATTTGCTGGCAAATTTCTGATGCAAGCGTATGGACTTCTGAATCGGCTTCGATTTTATTTAAAATCTCACTATTTATATTAGCTCCTATCAGATTGCGAGTTAAAGAAACACCAATAAATAGCATTCTCCTACAGTCTAAATCACTAGTTTCTTTAATAATTCTTTCCCAATCAAGTTCTGGATTACGTCTAATTATTTCTGCAATATCAGATAGCCAACTTAGTTTCTCCCAACAATGTCTAGACGCATGGGCACATAATATGGGAAGCCAATCTTCTAATGACAGAGTAGATATTGTTGTACCACCGAAACTCGATTCTTTTAGGTTTTTCCAGATATGCTTAGGTTCAATTGATGATGTATATTGTGGTGTTATTCTCCAATGAACCTCAATCATTATTCTCTTGCTGTCGTGAATAAAGTTATAAGTATGTTTGCTTTTATCTTGCAAATAAGCAATTTCCTCAGCTTCTGTTAATTGAACCTGTGCTGTGTATCCTTGAGCAATCAAGAGTTTTTTGAACTCTAAAACATCTTGTCGTTGCACCAAGATATCTAAATCGCAAAACTGTCGCAGTGCGACATTACCATACAATAAAGTCGTCAAAACAGGTCCTTTGTAAGGAACGGCAGAAATTCCATGTTCTTGCAAAAGACGTAGAATTTTGACCAGTTCTCCCGTCAGCATTAAACTGCGTTGAGCATTTGTGTAAAACAGGCTGCGGAGTTGATTGAATGCATCTTCTGGAACAGACTCTTTAGCGATCGCATTCAAGTTTGTATACAGCAGTGGCATTAACCCGTGTTTATATGCATTATTTATTACATCTTGCCAGTTTATATCTGCTGTTTTAATTAAGGTTTTAATTCGTTCTGCATTAGCATCATCCACCTGAGTACGAGCGCAGCAAAGAATCAACTGCATTTCGGGACGAATATTGGTATCTAAAATCCTGGTCTTAGGTAGTTCTAAAGTTTTCATTTGCGATATATTTATGGATTTATAATTACTAAACAATGCTGCTCTCAACTGAATTACTTGAACCAGCCTGCATTTGCTCTTTCCAAGACTGGGCATAAAAACCACCCTGAGCCAGCAATTCCTCATGACTGCCTGACTCGACAATCTTACCGACACGCATAACGTGAATGATGTCAGCTCGCATCGCTAATGTGAAGCGGTGAGTAATTACCACCGCAGTGCGATCGCTTGCTAATGTGCGAAATCTCTCTAACCAGTCGTGTTCAGCCCAAGGGTCCATAGCGCTAGTAGGTTCATCTAAAATGATGATTTGGGCACGTCTAAAAAATGCTCTAGCCAACGCTAAACGCTGCCATTGACCACCGCTTAAATCGGTTCCTTCAGGAAACAACTTACCCAACATAGCGTTATAACCTAGAGGCAAGCGCTCAATCTTATCGTGAATACCTGACGCTTTGGCAGCTGCTTGAATTTCTGTGTAATTTGATGCTGCTGATATGTCACCCAAACCAATATTTTCCCCAGCCGTGGTGTAGTAGGGAATTGGTGACTGAAACAACACAGTAATTAATCTGCGGAATGCTTTCACCGAAAAGTTACGCAAATCAATACCGTCTAGTTCAATGCTTCCCGATTCCGGGTCATAAAACCGGCACAAAAGCTTGATTAACGTACTTTTGCCAGCACCATTATCACCAACGATCGCTACAATTTTGCCAGCAGGCAGTGTCAGGTTAAAATTATCTAAAACTGGTTCTGATGTACCAGGGTAGCGGAAGGTGACTTGCCGAAAACGAATTCCTTTCTTAGGTGTTGACGGTACGGGGACAGGATTAAGCGGCTCTACAATTTTGGGCTGGATTTGTAAGAATTCAAATAAATTACCAAGAAACAAGCTATTGCGATAAATTTGTCCCAGGTTGCCTAGCAGATCCTTGACAATGCTTTGTCCCTGACTGAATGCCTGGAAAAAGAGGGCTAAATCTCCTAGAGTCAGTATTCCCAGCAACACCTGCCGTCCTATCCAGGCTAGCGCTCCACCAGAAATGATTAGTGCGATCAGGGTAGCAACAAAGGGACCTAATGTTTGCAGTTTCAATAGATGGAATTGTTCGTGTCTGAGTCGCCGACGCAGATTATGGTAAGATGACTGAAAGTAATCAGCATAGTCAAACAATCGCACTTCCGCTGCCGTAGCATTGTTTGTCAGCAAGTAGTCATAATACGCCAGCCATCGGCGATCAGTTGTTGTACGCTGTGACCATTGATACTGAAGTTTATTTAAATAAGTCAAAACATAAAACGCTGGGAAAGCACTAATGATGAGAATTATGGGTAGCGCAAATCCATAAGGAGCCAAGACCGCAGCCATAGCAAACAAAGTAACAGTGTTTTGTAATAACCTGCCAGTATTTTCTAGTAAAGCAAGCGATCGCCCACTTGCACCCTCTCTCGCACGATTGAGTTGATCGTTGTACTCAGAGTATTCATAAAAGCCATAATCCACAGCCACTGACTGTTTTTGAATCAAACCAGTGACGTAATCCTGTACCAATTCTGACTGAGCCGTGCGAATCCATTCAGCGGCACTATTCAAAACCTCCCCCACTACCATGATGCCTGCCATCAACCCCACTGGTATAATTACCTTCTGAATGTTTGCCGCAGAAATGCCCGATCCAGTTACTGACACCAAAGCATTGATTGCCCGTGGGGTGAGGGAAATAGAAGCTGCGGGAATCAATCCTTGAACCAGCAGCAAAATCATCCAAGCTACTGTCCAATAGCGAGACGCTGCCCACACCAAGCTGAGAGTTTTTACTAAATGGGAGAATATGGTGTTTGCGCTACGGAGTTTGCTAATCAAGATATTAAAACCCTGTAAATTCAAAAATAATCAATCGAACTGTAGTGTAAGTACTTAAAAATATAAATGATGCTAACTACAGCATTGAAGCCCACGCAGGTAAGCTCTGTTCGTATAGCCCCAGACTTCCAGTCTGAGGGGCTTTTAAGGCAGCACAATCATCTTGCTGGTCTAATTGTGCCAAGTCATCCTCAACTAGCTTCACAAGCTCAGGTAAATCTTCCAAAGAAGGCTTACGAGTGAAGCGACAGAAGCTAACATTTTGAATAAGCTGACTACAAAGACGTAAATGATCGGCAACAAATTCCGGATCTGTTACTAAGCTGATAGCGCGGGTATGACGTACCAATTCCACAAAAGCATCCTGCGGTTTGAGACTAGCAATCTCGTGTTCAGCTCCTTTAGCTAGCACGTAAATTCGCTGTAGCGGTAGAGGAGTTTGCTGAAAACCACGAGCTAATTTGTAGGATAGTTTTGGAGCGTTTTGATAAATTGGCGATAAACTTGCAGTATCTTGTCCCAAAGAATCTGCTGCTTCGGGCCAAATTTTGAACTGGGGATAAGCTGGGAAAACAACAGGTTTGCCTGTACCAATTTGGATCGGCATGACATCATCCGTTAAGACATCATAGCCCTTAGTGTGGAACGCTGTTGCTAAAGTTGATTTACCCCAGCCTGAACCACCCATAAATGCTACTGCTTTATTGTTGATGTTTACACCACTAGCGTGAAGTACTAGCAGTCCCCGTTGGCGCAGTAGTACACATAATATTGGTCCTAGAAGTATGGTACGCAGTAAAGCTTCATCAACTCCCGGCACAGGATCGATGATTATTTCACGTCCCTGGTAAATTAAAAATTCGCCTACTCCTTCTACTGAACCGCCAAAATTGCTGCCGCGATCGCGTTGCATCCAGGTTGCATCATCTTCTACCTTGCCAAACCGCACAATTACGTCTTTTTTGCCTTGAGTTTCAATTAACTCAGGTAGAAGCAGTTCTGAAGCAATGCATAAGTTGCAAACTTTATAAATTTTCATATCTTAATTTTTCCTAATTCTTCAAAAATTAAATATGCGTTATCCAGAACTCTTGTAATCTGTACTTTTTCACCAGACATCTTTTGCGTAAATCATGTTTAATTGCCACAAGGACAAACCAGAAATGCGGTGTTGTCCTTGGGCAATCTACTTAATCAAACAGTTTCTACAGGCTTAAAAGGTTTTATCTGTAGAATTATTATCTTGGCGTAATAGTAGGGTTCGTAGGATCATTAGGGTTAAGGATAAGATCCCCATCGATTGAACCACGACTAGTAATGGGTCCGTCGGCATTTGATGTCTGACTACCATTGAAGAACAAGAAATCCGTCCTACCGTTATCACCGAAGAACTCTGTAATTGCCTCAACGCTGCCATGATTGGTCAGTGTCGGTATACTGTACTGCTTTTTCATGAATTTCCTTGTTTTGAGTTTGTTGTTTACGTGGTCTTAGTCTGAAGCAGCGCTCCTGAAAGTTGGACTTACGGTGTGGCTTGGTAGCAGCAAATACTGCAACTACCAAATCCACAACCTGCCAAGAAATTGGACTTACAGCATTAGTTGGTTCTAGTTGTGCTATGAAGCCAAGATGAGTGCGTGTCAAAGTGGGCTTTGCTGATATGAGCCGTTATCAAGAGTTTTTCAGGAACATTCATCAGCATAGTTAGCTGAAACTGTATTTCTATACAGGATTGATAATTCCGTCTCTAGAACCCAGACCATTGGTGCCACCATCGTTATTACCATCAGGATCTGGAATCTGGGCACCATTAAAAAATACAAAATCGGTCAGGTTTCTGTTGCCAAATGCCTGTGTGATCGATCCCACGTTGCCATGAGTGGTCAGTATGGGTGTGCTATAAGTTTGTTTCATGAGTTTCAACTCCTTCCTGTTGTTTATCTGGTTAGCAATTACGGTAGTGTCCCTGTTTAGTGGACTTACGGTGTGAGTTTATTGCAATAAATACTGCAACTAGCAAATCCACAACCTGCCAAAAAGTTGGACTTATGGCATCACTTTTTTGTGTTCCAGCCATAAAGCTAAAATTACTGCTTGCCAAACTGCCATGCTGTCATCATCAGTGACTTCGTTTCCAGCTAATATTATTCGCTGGTAAGCTGCTTGGAGAAAATCTAAATCAACATATTTTTCAATACTTTTAATTTTATGAGACATCACCTCATCCAGAAGTTGGCGATCACGGTTTAGTATCCCATCGTTGAAATTAGGTGACAAATCTGTTTTACCGCCACGCCACTGCACTTTTTCTGGCAAGATACCTTGTAAGGCACGACGCATTACCATCCTTCCCCATCCTTGGTATAACTTTTGATCCGAAGGCAATGCTAGACAAAATTCTATTAATCGCTTATCCATAAACGGATGACGCGCTTCTAAAGAAAACATTGCCGCATATTGATCCATCTGCTCTAAGGTGTAAGCTAATATACCTTGATTCAGGCTACGCCAATGTTCCTCTCTTAACGTCGTGGGTGTTTCCGTGAAGACTTCTAATTTCTGGATACGCTCATTAAGATGAATGCGTTCGGCAAAGTTACGGTTAACTAAAGGAGTCTCTGGTACAAAAGGTTTAGCAAGTTTAGTTTGTCTAGGTCGCGGTTGCCAAAGTTGACGTATTTGTTGTAAAAAAGGTTTAATTCCGTAATGGATAATCAACAGTTTGCGCGAGACACCAAAATGTTTGTGGATTAGTTGCACTGCTTTGGCAAAGGCTATCCATCGCCACTGCTTTACTAAATCTGGAAGATATGGTAATCCATGACTGCGAAACACAGCGTAAGGTGAGACATTATGGTGTGGTGCGATCGCTTTGGCTTCTTGTATTAAAGTTTTCCATTTTCCTTGGCATCCAAGTTCAGTGAGCTTAGTTACACCGTGGCTGACTGTGGTATCGCCATCAAATCCATCTAGAGAAATGCGTAGTCCTAATTCCTTAATTGTGCGGTTGATCATCCAAGGATAAAAATGACTTGGACCAAGCAGAGCCTCATCTTCGTACTCAAAAATGCTATCTAGATTAGATAAAGGGCTAAACTCGTCACCGTGGACGTAGTGGGGAGTCAGTTCCCCCTGGTCTAGCACCGCATTGATAAAAGGGCGTTCATCACACTGTGTAATTATATCAAAAATACTGGATATTGTACGTAACGGAGTTTTATTTTCTTTACTAAGCAAATCTCGCGCTACACAGGTAACAGCAGAAGAATCTAATCCACCGCTGAGGTGGCTGATGATGGGAAAAGCACTACGCAGACGACAACGGACTGCTTCTGTAAAAATTTTCTGAAACTCTTTTGCATAAGCCTCATCGGAATCAAGCTTTATTTCTCGATTTGGGTCAAGTGCCCAATATGACCATAACTTTATCCCCGACTGATTTACCACCATGCTGTGTGCTGGAGGAAGTCGCAGCATGTCTTGGTAAGTTGTGATGGTTTTATCTTCCATCGTCAATGCTAAATAGTCACCAATCCTTACCTCATTGAGTCGGTGTGGCACTTCAGGTAAACTCAAGAGTGCTTTGATTTCTGAGGCAAACAGAAAAGCTTTTCCTGGCTTGTGGTAGTAATAGAAAGGCTTGACCCCAAAATGATCTCTAGCACAAAACAGACACTGCTGGCGTTTGTCCCAAATGGCAAAGGCAAAGTCACCTAAAAGATGTTCTGGGCAAGATTCTTTCCATTTCTCATAAGCAGCCAATATCAGCTGGCTATCCGTAATTTTTTCAGGTGGACAGTTATTAAAGTCTAGCTCAGAAATCAACTCATCACGATTATCTATGCGGGCATCTGATGTAATAATCAAATCACCCGTAGAGTTAGCAAAAGGTAGCTCTTCTAGCAAAGATTCGGGAGTAGTCCACAGCATTCGATGCCCAAAACCTACAGATCCATCAACCCAGATATCTGCACGATCCGGTCCTCGATGGGCGAGGATATCTACCATTTGTGCTAAATCTGCACTGTTGACAAGGCGATCGCCCAAATAGTAAATTCCCATGATGCCACTCATAATTTGACTCCTTCAAGAGATGGTAGTGGCATAAAGCGGGAAAGGTCTGTAAGATTACCAATCACAACTAGTCCTTGGTATTCTATCCAAGCGTGAGCTTCTAATTTTCCTCCTTCTGCTTTGGCAACACCGATCCGCAGTTCACAAGAGTGACCGTAGCGACTCATTAGCACTTGAGTAGTTAAAGCGCGAGCCAGACATTTTACACCAGGCATATAGCGGCTAATTGCGTTTACGGAACAAGCAATTTTGCGAACGGACACTTGGTTTGTAAGCTGTTGTTCGCTTTGCCGACTGATTTTTGCTAACAGTTTTAAAAGGGTGCGGAAGGGCATTAACCACAGCCCTAGCCTG
>JBPCQW010000072.1:0-4629 GCA_050997715.1 Hassallia sp. | reverse complement strand
AAGTAACGGAATCTATAAGTAAGAAAACTGATTATTTAGTTGTGGGGGAAGATGCGGGTTCTAAGTTAGAAAAAGCGGAAAAGTTGGGAATTATGCAGTTAAGTGAATCGCAGTTGTTGGAGTTGGTGGAGGAGTAATGAATCTCACTAAGAAACCCGGTTTATTTGAAAAACCGGGTTTATGTTATGCTTCCCGCAAGAGAATTAAGATTTAGAGTCCGGCTTTTGTGCGCTAATTAGCGCTGCTCAAGAAATTTGGGGTCGGGGTGCCACCGTTACGACCAACAGCAGGGATTACCAGAAACTTATCCTTCTCTGTTTTGGTTCCTGTTATGGTTTTTGCAGTGCCGTCGTTGGGGACGAACAGTTGCGGGTGGTCGAAGGGTGCTTTATCATCGCGAACTCGCTCATCCGTGAGTGCTGTCAGGAAAGCTACCAAGTCATCTTTTTCAGCTTCGGTTAGCGTTGGTGTAATTGGGGCGAGGGCGCTGCCCGGTTGGCGGAAGTCTCCACCACGATTGTAGAATTCCACCACTTGCTTTAGAGTCAACTGCCCACCATTGTGGAAGTAAGGAGCGGTGAGTTCCACGTTACGCAGTCCGGGCGTTTTGAAGTCTCCGTCCGCACCTACTATCCCATTTGAGGGGACTGCGACATTCGGGTCTTCGCCGATAAGCTCCACCAACTTGGAAAGTTACATCTGGATTTGCGCTACCGTCTGCATTTACACGCAAAAGTCCAGGATTTATCTGATTTTTGGATCTGTTATCTGCTCCAGCATGAAAGTGACAACTGGCACATGACAACAAGCCATCGCTGCCGACTTGCATATCCCAAAAAAGGGATTTTCCTAGCTTGATTGCAGCTGTTTTGTCTTTAATGAAGTCAGCGAGATTGTTCGGCTCTGGAACTTGCACCTCCTTGAGCGAAGCCGGAGGTGTAATCTGCGCGGACACAGCATGTCCACTTATAACCGCTGCGATAACTATTACCGCAATTGTTATAGCTTTTGATTTCTTTGATACCAGTCGGGTAAGGTTGACAAACTTAAATCCCTTACCTGAGGCTAGCAGTAAGTAAAGTAGTATACTTATAAAAAGTAATACTAAAATCGAATTAAGTTCTATAGCCATGATGGCAACTTCTCTTTTGATGTTGTGAATACATAATGAAACTTACGTATTGACATAAATTTGATTGTGTGGGTAAAGCCTTACTTGATTTGCCCAACATAAGTTAAGCATGAATTAGCTTTCCTTCTATCTTTTTAATGGGTGGAAGGAAAATCAATTTATGCACTTTTGGGATTATGTGGAAAAGATTGCCGGTATTCTGGTCAGTTCAACAGCGTGCCCTTCACACACGTAACTGTCTCAAAGTCAAGTGCGTAAGTGCTAATAAATATAATAAATTGTTTGTAGCCGAAAAAATTTACAAATATAAATATTACTTCATGAAGAGGGAAAAAGGTTAAAGGTTAAAGGGGAAAGGGGTAAGAAAATGTATTGGTATTGCAACAGTGGCTCCTTCTTATAGACCGGACTTGAAGTCCGCTTCTTTAAACCCATTTGGGGGAAAGGAAAAGAAAAACTTTATGGGTGTTTTAAACAATTCCATCCCAGAAGCAGTCTAATTATGGATTAAAAAAGTCTTGGGTGATGCTATGAGTAAGTGAACAACCACAATTAGGAATAAGCCAAAGTATGAATAACAAAAAGAAAGATAATTCAACAGATATTGAGTTATCTAATCAAAAACTGAAAGAAACTCCTAAAACACTTGACGTAGACGGTCATCGTCCCATTGACCCAAGTAATATTCAGATTTCTGATACTTATGACATAGATGGTGAGCGTCCAATTGGCAAGAGTAATTTTCAGATTTCTGACACTATTGACATAGATGGTCAGCGTCCGATCGCCAAAAGTGATTTTGAGGATCATGATACCCTAAACGTAGACGGTAAGCGTCCTATTGACCCAAGTGATTTAGAGGTTGGAGATACTTATGATATTGATGGTGAACGTCCAATAGGCAAGAGTAGTTTTCGCGTTTCTGACACGATTGACATCGATGGTCAACGTCCAATTACTTCAAATAACCCTAAAGAATCGGAAATTATAACCGATTATGTAGACTAGTTTCCACGCTAATAAATGCGATCGCATAACGAAAGATAATCCCCCAATCAGGTGAAGCGATCGCAATACCTCTAATGTAGTATGCTTGTAGTTGCATCTTACTAGGCGATAAATTGTATGACGCCTCAATTTGAATACAGCCAAAATGTCAATCCCGAAGATGTTCAGCGGCTGGGTAATATTCTTGACCAGTGTTTTCTCGAACTCGGTGAAAACGAAAGCTACATCAATAGCGTTGGTGTAGAAAACCTTCGTATTATCCATCAAGGTGAGCAAGTTGTTGGGGGACTAGCGCTTATCCCGATGTCTCAATGGTGGGGTGGTGTAAGTGTACCGATGACGGGAATTGCCGCAGTTGGCATTGCTTGTGAATATCGTGGAAGTGGAGGTGCGATCGCTTTAATGCAGCACACCGTCAAAGAACTTTATGCAAATGGTGTACCCATCTCCGTACTCTATCCAGCTACTCAACGCTTGTATCGCAAAGCAGGGTATGAGCAAGCTGGTAGTGCTTGCGTTTGGGAAATTTCGGCTGAGAGTATCCAGGTTCGAGAGCAGTTGTTACCTGTAAAATCTGTAGTTCCGATCAATCTTGAAGTATTTCATGACTTATATCACAAGCAAGCAAGACTGAACAATGGATACTTAGACCGCAATCAGTTCATTTGGCAAGATGTTAACCGACCATTAGAAAAACAAATGCCATACGCTTATCTTATTGGGGAAGCAAACCAACCTCAAGGTTACATTATCTTCAGCCAACACCGAGACAACGATGGTACTATTCTGCGAATTCGGGATTGGGTAGTCTTGACAACTGCTGCTGCACAAAGTTTCTGGTCATTTCTTGCCAATCATCGCTCGCAAATTGAAAAGATACGCTGGAGAAGTTCCCCAGTTGACTTTTTAAGTTTGCTGCTAAGGGAGCAAACTGCCAATGTAAAGCATATCAGCCGTTGGATGCTGCGCGTGATAGATGTTGTTAAAGCGTTAGAAAAGCGGGGTTATCCAGCAAGTATTCAAACTGAACTGCACTTAGAAGTTAAAGATGACTTAATAGCGGAAAACAACGGTAAGTTTATCTTATCTGTTACTAACGGACGCGGTGAAGTCACAAAAGGTGGAAAGGGTGAATTACAGCTAGACATCAAAGGATTAGCACCGCTTTACACAGGTTTGTTTACACCGCAGCAATTGCAAATATCCGGAAAACTTCAAGGTACAGAAACATCTTTAGATGCAGCTACACAAATCTTTGCAGGTTCCTCCCCTTGGATGGCAGATTTCTTTTAAGGGGGTGCTTATAGTAAGGCTGAAGCCCTTAAAGCCTCTGTTATGAGGGATAGAGCCGCTGACTACGAATCAAAACAAAATTAATTATGCATCAAAGTTCCGGTCGCTGGCGTTTTGGACTTCTGCTATCGCTTTTGACCGTTTTTTTATGGGGAATTCTACCTATTGCTTTGGCAGTAACATTGCAAACACTTGATGTTTACACCGTCACTTGGTTTCGGTTTATGGTGTCGTTTGGGTTGCTTGCGGTTTATTTGGGGGTTCGGGGGAAATTACCAACGTTAATACAACTGCGTTCTGCTTCTTGGAAATTGTTAGCGATCGCTATTATCTTTTTGGCTAGTAATTACGTTCTTTTTTTGCAAGGTTTAGCGTTAACATCACCCGCTAATGCCGAAGTTATCATTCAACTAGCGCCGGTGTTATTAGGTTTCGGTGGTTTAGTTCTTTTTCACGAACGTTATATATTGCGTCAGTGGCTGGGTGTGAGTGTCCTGATTGTTGGTTTTTTATTGTTCTTTTACGAACAACTAAATAATTTAATTACAGCGCGTGGTGCATATCTTTTAGGTACTAGTTTAACTGTGTTGGGAGCGATCGCATGGGCTATTTATGCTTTAGCACAAAAACAGTTATTACAATCTTTATCTTCTGCCAGCATTATGCTGATTATTTACGGCGGATGTGCTTTATTATTCACTCCTTTTGCTCATCCAAAAATAATTATTACACTTGATTTATTACATGGTGGAATGTTATTTTTTTGTGCTTTAAATACTTTGATTGCTTATGGTGCTTTCGCGGAAGCGCTTCAACATTGGGAAGCATCGCGGGTAAGTGCCGTATTGGCTACGGCTCCGATTGTGACTTTAATATCAGTTGAAGTTGTATCAGTAATGGCAAGTACTCTAATTGCGCCAGAACGCCTAACTTTGACAGGCATACTCGGCGCGGTTTTGGTTGTATGTGGTTGTGTAGCGATCGCCTTGGGAAAATCCAATTAATCTAAGTTTTTACGTAAGTAAAATTACTGGATATTACAACAAATTAATTCCTGATTTATTGTTGCATTTGTCATACTGAAGCGGGTCAAATTATTATTTGTTATGATGTCATAGCTACCGTTCGATTGTTAATTCATGTCTGGGTAGCTAGGTAATTTGACCTATGTTAATAACTCTCAAGAAATTTTATTT
>JBPCQW010000005.1:0-17271 GCA_050997715.1 Hassallia sp. | reverse complement strand
CATTAGCTCCTGGCGGCACTGCTCCCAATGCTCTAGAACCTGTTAGCTATGCTTTCGGTGGCGGAATATTGGCAGTAGGCGGTAAAGTGGCAATGATGCCGATCGCGTTGGGTACGGCGGATTTCATGATCCACCACATTCACGCATTCCAAATTCATGTCACAGTCCTGATTCTGTTAAAAGGATTTCTGTTTGCTCGCGGTTCTCGTCTGATTCCAGACAAAGCAAACCTCGGCTTCCGCTTTCCTTGCGATGGTCCGGGTCGTGGCGGTACTTGTCAGGTATCCGGTTGGGATCACGTATTCCTCGGTTTATTCTGGATGTACAACACCATTTCGATTGTAATTTTCCACTTTAGTTGGAAAATGCAATCAGATGTCTGGGGTACGGTAGACGCAGACGGTGTTGTGTCTCACATAACTGGTGGTAACTTCGCCCAAAGTGCCATTACAATCAACGGCTGGTTGCGTGACTTCTTATGGGCACAAGCTGTACAAGTGATCAACTCTTACGGCAGTGCGCTGTCAGCTTATGGTCTACTTTTCTTAGGCGGTCACTTTGTTTGGGCATTCAGTTTAATGTTTTTGTTCAGCGGTCGCGGCTACTGGCAAGAACTAATTGAGTCCATCGTTTGGGCGCATAATAAATTGAAGGTAGCACCATCAATTCAGCCTCGCGCTTTGAGCATCATTCAAGGTCGTGCTGTTGGGGTGGCTCACTATCTCTTAGGAGGAATTGTCACCACCTGGGCATTCTTCCACGCACACATACTTTCAATAGGGTAGCAAGGCACAGTTAAGGGTTAAGAGTTAAGAATAAATTTTAATTCTTAACTTTTAACTCCTAACTCCGCGTCTCTACTCTTAATTCCAGTAGCTGATGGCTAAAGGTCAGAGGATTTATCACAACCTATGGCAACAAAATTTCCAAAGTTTAGCCAGGATCTCGCACAAGACCCGACTACACGTCGGATCTGGTATGCGATGGCTATGGGAAATGATTTTGAAAGCCACGATGGCATGACAGAAGAAAATCTTTACCAAAAGATTTTCGCTACACACTTCGGTCATTTGGCAATCATTTTCCTATGGGCTTCGAGTCTTTTATTTCACGTAGCTTGGCAAGGTAATTTTGAACAGTGGATTAAAGATCCCATTCATATCCGCCCGATCGCTCATGCGATTTGGGACCCACACTTCGGTAAACCAGCCATCGAAGCTTTTACTCAAGGTGGTGCCAGCAATCCAGTTAACATAGCTTACTCTGGTGTTTACCACTGGTGGTACACCATCGGGATGCGGACGAACGATGACCTATATATGGGTTCAGTGTTCCTCCTCCTATTGTCAGCAGTATTTCTATTTGCAGGTTGGTTGCACTTGCAGCCCAAGTTCCGTCCCAGCCTCTCTTGGTTTAAGAGTGCTGAACCTCGCCTAAACCACCACTTAGCTGGTTTGTTTGGTGTAAGTTCCTTAGCTTGGACAGGTCACTTAGTTCACGTTGCTATCCCCGAATCTCGCGGACAGCATGTGGGTTGGGATAACTTCTTATCCACCCTGCCTCACCCAGAAGGTTTAACACCTTTCTTTACAGGTAACTGGGGTGCTTATGCTGCTGACCCCGACACTGCACAGCATTTGTTTGGTACATCTACTGGTGCAGGTACTGCAATTCTGACTTTCTTGGGTGGTTTCCATCCTCAGACAGAATCACTGTGGTTGACCGATATGGCTCACCACCACTTAGCGATCGCTGTGATCTTCATCATCGCTGGTCACATGTACCGCACTAACTTCGGTATTGGTCACAGCATCAAAGAAATGCTGAACGCCAAAAACTTCTTTGGCGCTAAAACCGAAGGTCAGTTCAACCTACCTCACCAAGGGTTGTACGACACCATCAACAACTCGCTGCACTTCCAATTATCTTTGGCTTTGGCAGCGTTGGGAACCATCACCTCCTTGGTGGCGCAGCACATGTACGCCATGCCTCCTTATGCGTTTATCGCTAAGGACTACACAACACAGGCAGCGCTGTACACCCATCACCAATACATTGCTGTATTCTTGATGACTGGTGCTTTTGCTCACGCCGCCATCTTCTGGGTACGTGACTACGACCCCGAACAAAACAAGGGCAACGTACTTGATCGCGTGCTGAAGCACAAAGAAGCGATTATCTCCCACCTGAGCTGGGTATCTCTCTTCTTAGGCTTCCACACCCTCAGCTTGTACGTACACAACGACGTAGTAGTAGCTTTTGGAACTCCTGAGAAACAAATCTTGATTGAACCGGTATTTGCCCAGTTCATCCAAGCTTCTCACGGTAAAGTGCTTTACGGCTTAAACACCTTGCTATCTAATCCTGATAGCGTTGCTTCCACAGCAGGTGCTGCTTGGTTGCCTAACTGGTTGGATGCTATCAACAACAGCACCAACTCTCTATTCTTAACAATCGGTCCTGGTGACTTTTTAGTACACCACGCCTTTGCGTTGGCTATCCACACCACTGTTTTGATTTTGGTCAAAGGTGCTTTGGATGCCCGTGGTTCTAAGCTGATGCCCGATAAAAAGGACTTTGGCTATGCCTTCCCTTGCGACGGTCCAGGTCGTGGCGGTACTTGCGATATCTCTGGTTGGGATTCGTTCTACCTAGCTTTGTTCTGGTCATTGAACACCGTTGGTTGGGTGACGTTCTACTGGCACTGGAAGCATTTAGGCATCTGGCAAGGCAACGTCGCTCAGTTTAACGAGTCTTCTACGTATCTGATGGGCTGGTTCCGAGATTATCTGTGGGCTAACTCCGCTCAGTTAATTAACGGATATAACCCCTACGGCATGAATAACCTGTCTGTCTGGGCTTGGATGTTCCTCTTCGGACACTTAGTTTGGGCTACCGGCTTCATGTTCCTCATCTCTTGGAGAGGTTACTGGCAAGAGTTGATTGAAACTTTGGTTTGGGCACACGAGCGCACTCCTTTAGCGAACCTAGTTCGCTGGAAAGACAAGCCCGTTGCTATGTCCATCGTTCAAGGTCGTGTAGTTGGTTTAGCTCACTTCACAGTTGGCTATGTCTTAACTTACGCAGCCTTCCTCATTGCCTCTACTGCTGGGAAGTTTGGTTAATTCAGCTTTCATAAGTAGTGTTGTAGGTAGATAATTAAAATCCCCCGCCATTTGGTGGGGGATTTTTTTGTCTTCTTAAAATTGTTGAAAGTAGAGTGTACATCAGTTAATAAAATGCTAAAATATGCATTTTATTAACTGATGTACACGGATCAAGTGTTCAGGATAATAGCAACATAAATGGAGTTTGCTAATACGACACATCATTATATGTAGAGATTATGCGTACTAAATGTGTAAGTTCTGAAATCAAGAGAGCGATCGCCTAAAATCAACATTAGTTTTAAGCAGTCAAAACCATGACAGACTGGCAAAGACGCATTACTCACATAATCGGAGTTGACCTAACATATTAACCGTTACATAGAAGCATCATAAACAAACTCTGGTCTAACTGAAAAAGATATATGCGTCCTTTAACAGAGAAAGAGTTCAAAGCTGAGGCAGAGCCAGTTTTGCGACAAGTTTTTACCACTGATAACCCATTTGCTCCACACCCCTTTGCTGAAACTATTCCTCAACGAAGAATCGTATTCGGCTTAGAGTATGATCTGAAATATACGGTAAGACCGCCCCTTATTGATGCATTGGTGGCTGCTGCATCCAGTGTAGGTGATACAGGATGTTACTTCACAATGCTCTGGCGTATGAACGAAGAAGGTAAGGGAGAATTCAATCACTGGTACATTCCTTTTTCAGAAATCTCTGCCTACAAAAGACATGATTATAAAATATTCGGCTTCGTCTTTAATGCTGAGAATGTTCTTTACTCACCTTCAGGAAAATGGGGGATCATGACTTCTCATGAATATCACGGTTTACTTGGTGGTACTCAGGAGTTTATGGATGAAGTCCGTCGGAGAATCCCAAACCTTGATGAACAAGTGTATGGTTTTTTGGAGCTTTGGCAACAGCATAAGGCTCACAATATAGGTGCTAAAACAGACTGGTTACCAGGACTGTTAACGCAAATCTACGATGAAGAAACAGCATCAGAGATGTTACGAAAGGCAGACTTGCCGTGAGGAACTCAAAGTCCAATTAATTAAGGGGACAAGTGGGGTTCCCCCACCCGAACCAATGCCCATTCCCCATTGCGAGCGTGCCCAATTACCAATTACCAATTACCAATAGATATATTTTCTGAACGCCTATGTAAGAGCGCCAGTATTATTACTTATTTATAAGTTTTCTAATCAGTAAAGATTACGTGTTTTCCTCGTTTTGAATATAGCTTATCTTGTTGTTGAATTAAAAGCGAATATTTCTTTTGATGGGTGTAGGCTACAACTGGTTTTACCTTATGATTAAACACTTGAAAGTCGATTTGAGTAAACAACACGAAAGTTTTCTTGTTGTTGCAAAAGATGATGGTGATAAAAGCTACTTTATCATCAGAGCCGGAGAAGAAACAACAGATGACTTTTTCTGGTGTCAAGCTAATAGACCATTGAAGCTAAGAGAAGTGGTTATTGGTCACTTGCATTCAGATACGTATTCTCATGTTAATAAAATGCACCAGCTAATAATTCAATAGATAATTATTAGACTCGTTATTGCCATATTACGAATTCAGAGAATCAAGCAGCCAAAGCAACTTATTGGCTGCTATTTTTATTAAAATAAAAAAGCGATCGCCTAAAAGTCAAAAAGACTCATCTAATTTCTTTCAAATTTTTGTAAACAAATATAAATATTAATTGCAATCAATATATATATTCTTGTAGTTTCATCCCTTAGTTAGAAGCGGTAAACTTTCACTTTTATTATGATGTAAAAATCAAACAAATATCTGATTAACCGTACAATAAAGTATAAAATATGAATTATAAAGGATAAAGTCTGACAAGAAAAAACTATGAAAGATAAATCATGTATAAGGTCTTAACTTCATCCTTTATCCTTCTGGTTCACTCCTAGGCTACGCGAACACACTTCATCCTTCAGTTGACCTAGCTAGGTTCAGGAATTCGCCATGCATGAACTATTTCAAGCTGTTTTAAACAGTGATGAGAAAACTGCTTTACGTCAGTTAGTCTTTGCATTAAATGTCTCAGGAAAGCAATACTTCTTGAGAAATGAAATTCTTTCAGCGTTTGCAGACTACTGTCAAGAATCGCAAAAACCTGCGTATTTTTACCATTCTTCTTCTTTGGGCAAGTTAATTCACTACACCCATGAAATAATTATCGAAGGAGAAAATACTTGGTTTGTTGTCCGACCGAGAATCGCTAGCCAAGAAATTTGGCGACTTGAGGCAAACATGAATTTCGAGCTTCAAGAGCCAAAAGCATTGCTAGATGTACGCGATCGCTTGGTTAACCGCTACCAACCAAACATCCTGGAAATAGACACCCAGCCATTTTATGAAGGTTCACCAAATATCAGCGACCCTAGAAACATTGGTCAAGGTCTAACATTCCTCAACCGTTATTTATGCAGCCAAGTATTAACCGATCGCCAGTACTGGTTAGATGTATTGTATAATGTTTTACAAAGACGCGAATATGACGGCATCCCGTTGTTAATCAACGATCGCATTCATTCTGGTTCCGAATTATCTCAACAACTTTCATCAGCAATAAAATTAGTTAGCGATCGCAAACCTCACGAAGCATACGAAAAATTTCACCTAGACTTTCAACAAATCGGCTTTGAACCAGGTTGGGGAAACACTGCCGAACGCGTCCGTGAAACCCTCGAACTCCTCGAACGACTCTTTGAAAACCCAGAACCACCCATCCTCGAAGCCTTTGTTTCCCGGATTCCCGCAATATTTCGCGTCGTCCTGGTTTCTATACACGGGTGGGTCGGTCAAGAAGACGTTTTAGGAAGACCAGAGACAATGGGTCAAGTCGTCTACGTCTTAGAACAAGCTCGCAGTTTAGAAAATAAACTGCAAGCCGAAATTAAACTTGCTGGACTCGATCTGCTAAACATTAAACCCCAAGTTATTATTCTTACCCGGCTTATCCCCGACTGCCAAGGAACCCAGTGCGACTTGCGCGTAGAAAAACTTTTAGGAACAGAAAACGGCTGGATTTTGCGCGTTCCTTTCGGTGAATTTAATCCCGAAGTTACTCAAAACTGGATTTCTAAATATGAAATTTGGCCTTATTTAGAAACATTTGCCAATGACGCAGAAAAAGAACTGTTAACTAAATTTAAAGGAACCCCTAATCTAATTATTGGCAACTACAGCGACGGCAATTTAGTAGCCTTTCTTCTGGCTCGTCGTCTCAAAGCCGCTCATTGTAACATTGCCCACTCTTTAGAAAAACCCAAACACTTATTCAGCAATCTTCATTGGCAAGACTTAGAAGAACAATATCATTTTTCCGCGCAATATACCGCCGACATTATTAGCATGAATGCAGCGGATTTTATCGTCACCTCGTCTTATCAAGAAATTGTCGGTACACCCGACAGTATAGGACAGTATGAGTCCTATAAGTGCTTTACTATGCCCGAATTGTATCATGTGGTTAATGGCATTGATTTGTTTAGTCCCAAATTCAACATGGTTGCACCCGGAGTAAACGAGAACATCTTCTTTCCATTCAGCCAAGTTGAAGACCGAGATCAAAGCGTAATTACACAAGTTAAAGAGCTATTATTTCACCGTGAAGACCCGCAAATACTTGGTAATTTAGATGACCCCAGCAAGCGAACAATTCTTGCTGTAGCTCCGATGACAGGAGTGAAGAACCTCACCGGTTTAGCAGAATGTTTTGGCAAAAGCCAGGAATTACAAGCGCGTTGTAACTTGATTATCCTTAGCAGCAACATACATGCAAATGATCAAAGCAATCCGGCAGAAGCTGCAGAAATTAAAAAACTCCGAGAGATCATTAACCAGTATAATTTAAATGGCAAGATCCGCTGTTTAGGGATGCGCCTTAAAAGCGTTGACCTCGCCGAAGCTTATAGAGCGATCGCCGATCAGCAAGGAATTTTTGTCCACTTTGCTCACTTTGAAGCCTTCGGACTAACGATTCTCGAAGCGATGATTTCTGGCTTACCAACTTTTGCCACTCAATTTGGCGGAGCAGCAGAAATTGTTGGCGATCGCGACAATGAATTTCAGATCAATCCTACCGACTACGAGGGGACAGCAGCGCGAATCTTAAACTTTATTGACCAATGCGAGACTAATCCCGAATATTGGCATAAAATCTCTGAGTGGGTCATCCAACGAGTTCGTAACAACTACAACTGGCATTTACACAGTAATCAGTTGTTATTGTTAGCTAAGATATATAGATTTTGGAACTTTGTATCCCGTGAAAATCGTGAAGCTCTGCTTCGCTACATGGAAACTCTCTTCCATTTAGTTTATAAGCCTAGAGCAGAAGCAATCCTAGACGAGCATATGCATCGGTAAATAAATTCAAGAAGGAGTCAAAAGTCAAGAGTCAGGAGTCAAAATTAAGATTTAATAGTATTAACAATTAGGTAGACAGCCCTTACTAAACTGGTTATTTAACCTTTTTATTCATCTCCTAGTCGCATAGTATTCTTCTGGCTCCTGGCTCCTAACTCGTAATAATTTTTTGGAATTTTTAATAGTCCTTCAACAAAGGCAGTTGTAATGGATACAACAAGTCATTCTAACGGTTTTATTTATACAGATTGGACATTAATCGAAACCCAAGTTGACTTTAACAAGTTTCCTCACAGAGAAACGGTTTTCACCATCGGCAACGGTTATTTAGGAACACGCGGCACTTTTGAAGAAGGCTATACTCAAGCATCACCAGCTACATTTATTCACGGTGTTTACGACAGTGTACCAGTAGTTTACACCGAACTTGTGAATTGCCCCGACTGGCTACCACTGATAGTAATTGTTGATGGCGATCGCTTTCGTCTCGATCAAGGAGAAATATTAAGTTACGATCGCCAACTTGACTTGCGTCAGGGACTTATTAGCCGAACAATACGTTGGCGCACTCAAAGCGGAAAAACGATAGACTTGAGTTTTCAACGCTTTGCTAGTTACTCTGATCAACATGTCTTAGCGCAGCGTTGCCAAATTACCGCAGTCGATTTCGACGGAATAATCGAAATTCAAGCTAGCATTAACGGCTATCCAGAAAATCAAGGCTTCAACCATTGGGAAGCACTCGATCAAGGAAACATTGACAACGGAATTTGGTTGTATCGTCGCACCCGTAACTCCCGCATCGAAATCAGTCTCGCAGCACGGATGACACTATCAGGAGCAGATGCTTCCTTACAAGTTACCAGCGCACCGGGTTATCCTACCTTAAATACCAAATTCCCTGCAAAAGCCCAACAGACTGTTACTTTAGAAAAGATAGTTACAGTTTTTACCTCGCGGGAAGTAGCGCATCCCATCGCAGCAGCTCAAGAAAAACTCGCTCAATTGCCTTCTTACTCTCACTTGCTAGATGCTCACGAAAAAGCTTGGGATGAAGTTTGGCAACAAAATGACATTGTAATTGAGGGAGACAGTAGAGCGCAACTCGCAGTACGGTACAATATCTTTCAGATGCTCATCGCTGCTCCCCGACACGACGATAAAGTGAGTATTCCCGCAAAAACCCTTTCAGGATTTGGTTATCGCGGTCATGTATTTTGGGATACGGAGATTTTTCTGTTGCCTTTCTTCACTTACACCCAGCCGAAAATCGCCCGTAACTTGCTATCCTACCGTTACCACACCTTAAATGGAGCTAGACGCAAAGCATCTCATGACGGCTATAAAGGAGCGATGTATGCTTGGGAAAGTGCCGATACTGGTGACGAAGTTACCCCGCGTTGGGCACTACCTAACGATCCTTACGGTGAAGACGTGCGAATTTGGTGCCGCGATCGCGAAATTCACATCAGTGCAGATATCGCCTACGCCGTGTGGTATTATTGGCAAGCCACAGGTGACGACGAGTGGATGCAAGAGTACGGCGCAGAGATTATTTTAGACACCGCCATATTTTGGGCTAGCCGAGTTGAGTACAACACAAAGGATGAAAAATATGAAATTCGCGGGGTAATAGGTGCGGATGAATATCACGAACTCGTCCATAACAACGCCTTCACCAATCGGATGGTACAATGGCATTTAGAAAAAGCGATTATAGTTCAAGATTGGCTGCGTCAAAATAACAGCGATCGCGCGACTGAATTAGAAGAGAAATTAAAATTAACTCCAGGCAGGCGATCGCGTTGGCAAGATATCATCACAAATATCTGGATTCCCTACGACGCAGCAACCAAATTAATCGAGCAATGCGAAGGATTTTTCGCGCTTGAAGACATCAACTTGCAAGAATACGAACCGCGCACTCGTTCCATGCAAGCTATTTTAAGCATCGACGGCGCCAATAAACGGCAAGTCCTCAAACAGCCAGATGTTTTAATGCTCCTTTATTTAATGCGGCAATCACAGGAATTTCCCTACAACAAAGAAAATTTAGAGAAAAATTGGGACTACTACGCACCTCGCACAGACATCACTTATGGTTCTTCCCTTGGTCCTGCGATTCACGGTATCTTAGCCTCAGACTTAGGCAAAACAGCCGAAGCTTATGAAAGATTTATGCAAGCTGCAATGGTAGATTTAGAAGATGTGCGCGGCAACGCAGCTGACGGAATTCATGGTGCCAGCGCTGGTGGAGTTTGGCAAGCCGTAGTTTTCGGCTTTGGTGGCATCCAGCTGCGCGATAATCAACCCGTAGCCAACCCCCACCTACCCCCAGGTTGGACACGCTTAAAATTCAAGCTTCAATGGCAAGGGAAATCGCACGAATTCGACTTGCAGCCGGTAAGGGGACAAGGGGACACGGGGACAAGGGGACAAGGGGACAAGGGAGATAAGGGAGATAAGGGAGTAATATCTTCCTCATCTTCCTCATCCCCCTCATCTTCCTCATCTCCCTCATCCTCCCTGGACATCCGGGGGTTCATCTTTGACTTAGATGGTGTGCTGACGGATACGGCAGAATTTCACTATCTAGCTTGGCAGAAATTGGCAGATGAAGAAGGTTTACCCTTTACTCGGCAAGCTAACGAAGCTTTACGGGGTGTGTCGCGTCGGGAATCGTTGCTGCTGATAATTGGAAATAATAAGAAGTATTCAGAAGCAGAAATTCAAGAGATGATGGAGCGCAAGAACCGCTATTATGTAGAATCGATTGAAAACATCTCTCCAGCGGATTTATTGCCTGGAGCTATGCCTTTATTAGATGAACTGCGACAAGCGGGAATTAAAATAGCTTTAGGTTCTGCGAGTAAGAATGCTCGACCAGTTGTAGATAGATTGGGAATTGCGAGTAAAATAGATGCGATCGCAGACGGTTACAGTGTAGAAAAACCCAAACCAGCACCCGATTTATTTCTCTTCGCAGCACAACAATTAGGACTTCAACCAGCGCAATGTGTAGTTGTCGAAGATGCCGCAGCGGGTATTGATGCAGCTTTAGCAGCAAGAATGTGGGCAATCGGACTCGGACCAGTTGAGCGAGTTGGTGCAGCTCACATTGTTTTACCAAGTTTAGCAAATGCCACTTGGTCAGATATCCGCGCTAAATTGGACAATGTTGCTACAAAACAGTAGCGATCTTCCCAAAATGCTCAGGATATAGATCCCCGACTTCTCAAAGAAGTCGGGGATCTGGGTATTATGTTTATTTAACTATAGTTATCTTAATTTTTGATCGCCATCAAAGTACATTCCCAAACTAAGCGCGGTTGAGCGTAACAAAGTAGATATTTACGCGCTTTTTCTAACTCGTTAATAATACTTGGTTGATGCGATCGCTGCCAATAAAACTGCTGCAAATAATCGATTAACCACAGTTGAGCTTCTGTATCTAAATCATTAATTTCTTTCGCCAATTCTAAAGCATCGCGGTAGGTTTTTGGGGCTGTTGTCAAAACTTCGAGTAACTTGTTGGGGATAACTTGCAATTGCTCGAAAGATGCGATCGCTTCCCCCGGACTGCCAGATGCTATACTTAACATCGCCTCATGCTGTAAAATTTCCTCATGCCCTGTTTGCCTGAGAACCTCAGCCAAAGACGCTGCATCCAAACGATAAAAAGGAATGCGTTGACAGCGTGAAACTAAAGTTGGTAACACAGACTCAACTGAAGGTGCAATCAAAATCAGCGTCGCTTGTCCTGGTTCTTCCAAAGTCTTCAGCAAAGCGTTTGCCGCAGCTTCCGCCATTGTTTCCGCTTGTTCTAAAACTACCACATTCCTCGGCGCAAGTATCGGCGGACGGCTGAGAAATTGTGTAACTTCGCGAATTTGATCTAACCTAATTATAGGCGGTGCTTTGCGCTTCAGTTTTTTTTCTGCAGCTTCTTGTGGTGTTAATCGTTGTCCTTGATACTGGTAAGTTGGCTGCACCCAGAATAAATCTGGATGATTTTCTTGACGCAAGCGGTTCGTTTCTACAGAATGAGAAAACAGCAATTGTGCAAAGCACCGTGCTGCTAAACTGCGTCCCACACCCTCAGAACCGACAAATAAATAAGCTGGTGCAACTCTATTTTGTTTGACAGCTTGAGTCAGTAATTCTACTGCTTGCTCTTGTCCTATAAGTTTCGCGAATGGGTCATTAATCATCATAATTACATATATTGTAGAGACGTTCCGGCGTAACGTCTCTACGACGATTGCGATATTTTTATACTGTTTATTCAGCAGATATGATATAATCCCAAGCTTTCAAGCGATCGCTTAAAGTTGTCTGAATCATTCTTTGCACAGCTTCTTTAGTCAAACTAGCATCTATGCGGATAATTTTATCTTGGGATGCTTGCAGTTGACTATATCCTTGTTGGACGCGACGATGAAAAGCGATCGCTTCAAGTTCAATTCTATCAGCAATATCGTTATTAGCACGTTTGCGGCTTAGTCCCACTTCAATATCGACATCAAGCCATAAAGTTAAATCGCTTTCTAACCCACCAGTCGCAATTAAATTAAGCACATTTATTAAATTTATATCCAAACCGCGACCATAACCTTGATAAGCGATAGTCGAATCAGTATAGCGATCGCACAAGATAATATTACCTTTTTCTAAATTCGGTTTTAATTCTTCTTCAACGTGTTGCGATCGGTCAGCAGCATACAATAATAATTCTGTAGTGTTGAATATTGTTTTATTTTCCGCTTCTAACAACAAGCGTCGCAAATCCAAACCTAAAGCAGTTCCCCCAGGTTCACGAGTAACCACAACTGAAATACCATTATTTTGCAACCACTCTTGACAAAGTTGCATTTGGCTAGTTTTACCACAGCCTTCCACTCCTTCAAATACGATTAATCTACCATTCATGCTTTTTTAATTTCATTTGAGTATGACTTTTGCAGATTTAAGCTTTTTATATGAATAATTAATCGTCATTAGTATCTAGCACAATTTGATACGTTTTAATTCCTTGTGGCACAATTTACTTACTATTAACTGAGAGAAAGAGATAAATTTTTCCCTGTCCCCTTCATCCTTACCCAAGCAAATCTGCAATCAAAGCGAGTAATTCCGTCGGTTCAACTGGCTTTGCGACATGCTTTTGGAAACCTGCGGCAAATGCCCGATCGCGATCGCTTTCTCCAGCATAAGCGCTAAGGGCGATCGCGGGAATTTCTCCCCCTTGCTCAGGAGACATCGATCTGATTTGACTAATTAAACTGTAGCCATCCACCAACGGCATTCCTAAATCACTCAGTAATATATCTGGCATCGATTGTGCAAACGCCTTTAGCGCCTCACTTGCCGATGAAGCTACACTTACAATCGCTCCATGCTGTTGTAGCAAAAAGCTCATGAAATCGCGTGTATCTATCTCATCATCAACTAACAATATTCGTATTCCTACCAGAGGTAAGGAGTTGATATTCTCTGCCTCTGTCTTATTTTCCTTCTCTTGTTTGCTGCTTTCCTCAATTAAAGGCAATCTCACAATAAAAGTTGCCCCTTTTCCTTCTCCGGGACTTTCAGCCATTACAGTGCCGCCATGTAACTCTACCAGATGGCGAACAATCGACAAACCCAGCCCCAGCCCCCCATGATTCCGGGTAGTGCTGCTATCTGCTTGTCGAAAATATTCAAAAACGTGAGGCAGAAATTCACTGGAAATACCCTTACCCGTGTCGGTAACGGTGATTTCCGCGTAGGTGGTGGGGGGAGTGGGGGAGTAGGGGAGGGGAGGAGTGGGGGGAGACAAGGGAGAAATTCCTCCTTGTCCCCCTTGTCCCCCTGCTCCCTGCGCCCTGCCCCCTGCCCCTTGCCCCCTGCCCACCGACAGCCTAATATCAACTCGTCCCCCTGCTGGGGTAAATTTAACGGCATTATTGAGCAAATTGCCGACGACTTGCTGCAAGCGATTGAAATCACACAAAACTTTACCTACATTAGGCTCAAATTGCAGATGCATTTCGATAGATTTGTCTTGTGCTGCCAATTTCACTGTTTCGACTGCGGCATTAATTACAATAGTTAAATCAAAGGCAGTAAAATTCAAACATAGTTTACCTCGCAGTATGCGGGAGACATCCAGCAAGTCATCAATCAGTTGAATCTGTAATTTAGCATTGCGTTCGATGGTATCCAAAGCCCGAAATGTGGCAGCTTCATCAAACTTGCGGCTTTTAAGTAATTTTGTCCATCCTAAAATCGGATTGAGAGGCGATCGCAATTCGTGAGAAAGTACAGCAAGAAACTCATCTTTGATGCGGTTAGCGGCTTCTGCTTCTGCACGGGCAGCTTTTTCTATCTCTAATATTCGCGCACGTTCTTCTTCGATTTGTTTTTGCTGATGAATATCAGTACAAGTGCCAAACCATTTGACGACGAGTCCTTGGTCGTCTTTTATCGGTAAAGCTCGTACTAAATGCCAGCGATATGTGCCATCAGCAACTCTCAGATAACGATGTTCAATTTCGTAAGGTGTACCGTTTGAGAGTGCTTCTGTCCACAATTGTACAGATTTTTCCAAGTCATCCGGATGCAGTACCTTTCTCCAGCCGTAGCCAATAGTTTCCTCTAAATTTAACCCGCTGTATTCTTGCCAACGCTGATTTACGTAAGTTGCCAGACCTTCAGCATTAGTTGTCCAGACCATTTCTGGAATAGTGTCAGCTAAGAAACGGTAGCGTTCTTCACTTTGACGCAGAGTTTCTTCAGCTTGCTTGCGTTCGCGTAGCGCAGCTTGCTGCTCGCTAATATCTTGGACTGTTCCCATCATGCGTATTGGCTCACCATCGGCATCATAAAAGCCTCGACCTTTAGCGGCAAGCCAATGCACGCTATTATCAGCCCAAACAGCGCGGTATTCTATATTATAATCTAGCTTTTGAGCAACAGCGCTACTAACAGCTTCATCGGTGCGTTGGCGGTCTTCTGGATGCAGACGATTCCGCAAAAGCTCGTAAGTAATTGTGGTGTCAGGTGCAAATCCAAACAGTTCCTTACACTTGGAAGTAAAAATTAATTCGTTGGTGGTCAAATCCCAAAACCACATACCCAGATTAGCCGCTGTGGTTGCAAGCCGAATGCGTTCTTCACTTTCTCGTAAATCGGCTTCAGTTTTTTTGCGGTCATTAATGTCAATCCTAATGCCAACTATCCTGATAATGCGACCTTCCGCATCCTGCTCAACAAATCCTCGATCCTGTAGCCACACATAATGACCATCTTTATGACGCACCCGGTATTCAATTTTATAGTGATCGCCATTTGCCAAACTGATTTGAAATTGGTCATCAACTCGTTGTAAGTCATCCGGATGTACAAGCTGTTGCCACCATTGTTGCGTCGGTTCAACTTCTTCTTGAGTGTATCCCAAAAGCGCAGTCAAACCTTGAGTTCTTTCTACAGTACCGCGCTCAATCGACCAATTGTAAAATAGGCAATTAACCGCTGCTAGCTCAAATTGTTCGTTATGCCGCAAGGCAATTTCTGTATCTTGTTTAGACACCCTTGGCATCTGGTATTCTGGAACTAATGCCGCACTAGTTGATTTTTTAATCTCAGAAAAAGTTGTCACAACACCGTAGGGTGTTGTTCCTCCAGCCAAAAATAAAGGTTGTGAGTTCAGCAATAGCCAGACTAGCTGACCATTTGGCTTATACAAACCCATCACCACATTCAAACATGGCTTTCCTGTTTGCAGAGCTACCATCGCTGGGTGAGTCTCACCAGGGAAAACAGAGCCATCTTCATGAACCGATTGCCAAGGATGATCCACCGAAGTCCGTCCCATCATCTGCTCGGCAGTGAGTCCAAGAATCCGCTCACAAGCCGTATTGCCAGCTTGGATAGTACCGTCCGCAAGTTGCAACACCATTGCTTCTTCAACAGTTGCGACCATCGAATAATTCGCTTGTTTATTTATTTGCTGGTGCAACGATAACAAATTATCAGCCAACTGGTTTTGGAACTTTTCCGCGTCTGGCATTATTTCAAAGGCTGACTGTGTACCGCCTATTTTTTATCACACAACTGCAAATCCTATTTCTTCCTCCCAAGGATAGAAAATAAATTAAAACTAAATCGCGCATACTTCTGGCAGACGACAACGCTGATTGATATGCGCGAATATCTGCGACAGCTGCTGTGGATACCAAACGCACGTTCCCAAGCCTGTTGAACCAGCAGAGCTGATTGCAGTTATAGCTTCTCTTGCTGATCGTTAAATAGACATAGGAGTGGAAATTAATTATGCGTTAACCGAAACCCTTGTAAAGACGTGAAATTTCGCATCTCTACATTCTTTTCCGGAGATGTCTAATAGATGAGTATAAATAAACCCGCTTTTTAGTAGTAAGCGGCTCTATCCCTTAAATCAGGGGTGAATCGCTGACTACGAATTGTTTTTCTACCTCTATGGATATAGCTAAAAGAATGATTTATGCATAAATCCTCCTCAAGGCTCACGTAGTAGAACAGGATAAACGCTAACACATAAAAAGAGTTTAAAAATTCATAACGAATTGCCCTTAAACTCAAGCTTTGAAGTACAAGAGTAATAATCAATGACAACTAATACAGACCAAAATCAAAAAATTGCAAAGCTACGTGAACTAGTCAAAGACATTGACTTTGGCATGTTAACCACTATCGATGACGACGGAACTTTGCACAGTCGTCCCATGTCTACAAATGGCGAAATTGAATCTGATGGTACTCTTTGGTTTTTCACCTACGCTCCTTCTCATAAAGTAGATGAAATCCAACACCATGAACAGGTTAATGTCAGTTTTTCCGCACCTAATAAACAGCGTTACGTTTCTATGTCCGGGACAGCACAATTAGTCAAAGACCGCAACAAAATTGAAGAATTGTGGAAGCCGGAACTCAAAGCTTGGTTTCCTAAAGGATTAGACGAACCGGATATTGGTTTGCTGAAAGTGAATGTAGTTAAAGCCGAATATTGGGATGCACCATCCAGCTTTGTAGCGCACACAATTGGTTTAGTAAAAGCAATTGCTACGGGTGAAAAAGCTAGTAGCGGTGAAAACGAGAAAATTGCTTTAGGGTAAAGCTAGCAACAAAATGAAAATTTTCTTTTGGGTAACTTTATCTTTTGTCGTCGTAGGAGGAATTATGTTGTTTCTCCAACCGGCTATTGACTTTCACGCTGCTAATTAATTGATGTTTACACATATTCCCAGACAAAAGCCTGGGAATATAATAGGAGTCTGAATTTTTCTTTATGTACCGATCGCTTTCTGGCTTAACCAAATTTTTGAGATAAAATTCATTATCAGTATAAATCTGATAAAGTAAGACTAAATGAAGATATAGCGATCGCCTAGAATATCATACCAAGGCTTGATCAAGATATGGCGATCGCATCCGACTAAGGAAAAAAGCCCATAAAAGGCTAAAGCCCGCTTTTGGCTAAAGTTACCGCATTGCGGAAATGCCCATTGCGCTGAGAAAATTTATCTGCCAGAAGTTGTCGATAAACTGCTTCATAGCCATCGGTCATTGCTTGCAAGCTAAAACGCTTCGAGACATACTCCCGACAAGTACGTCGATCTAATTCTGCCACCTGATCAATCGCACTAACGAATTCTTCGATGTTGTCGCACAAGAAACCAGTTTTTCCGTGGTCAATTACTTCTTTTGTAGACCCTAGTTTCATCGCGATAACAGGTGTCCCTG
>JBPCQW010000581.1:0-26576 GCA_050997715.1 Hassallia sp. | reverse complement strand
AGTTTTCCTGGTGTTAATTGCGCGGTGGAACCACACTGAACCCATCCCGAACTCAGAGGTGAAACGCTGCTGCGGCGACGATAGTCTAGGGGTAGCCCTACGCCAAAATAGCTCGATGCCAGGTTTAATTTTCAATAAAACCAAAATAACCAAGAGCCTCTCTGAATCTAATCTCAGAGGGGCTTTTTGTTAACGAGTTCATGATACGGGACATCAGGTGAAGCCTTTGCACACAATTTGGATGGATGGAGGATATCGGGGCGAGGAATTTATGCGCCTGATTATGGATATGTTTACGGCTAATGTGGAAATTGTTCTCCGACCCTTGGAGAAGAAAGGTTTTGTTCATTTACCTAAGCGCTGGGTTGTAGAGCGAACTTATGGGAATGCTTAATTGGTGTCGGCGTTTAAGTAAGGATTATGAACGCCTTCCAGAAACCTCGGAAACTTTTATTTATATTGCAATGAATTGCAATGATACGTATTATAGTTTAACGACTCGCATAATTTTTGACTCAGTTTGACTTTTAAAACATCCTCTTAGACGCTGAGAACGCTAGTCAACAACTTCCGGCGCAAATTATCTAACGCTGTACACGCGCTAAAGTGACGAATTAAAGACCGACCTCGCACTGCACCAAATCGATATTCAAAACTTTGCACTTCGCCATTTGCTGCGGCTAAACCGATGTAAACTAAACCCACTGGCTTTGTATCAGTTCCCCCACCAGGTCCTGCAACACCAGTGACACTTAGTCCCCAAGTAGTTGCGAGACACGATCGCACTCCAATTGCCATTTCTTCTGCTACTGTAGCGCTTACTGCCCCAAATTTTGCTAAGTCTTCCGGGTTCACCCCCAACAGTCCAACTTTCACTGAGTTGTCGTAAGAAATTACCCCACCCCAAAAGTATTTAGAACTACCAGAAATTTCCGTCAACATCTGCCCCAGTCCTCCACCTGTGCAAGATTCTGCTACTGAAAGCGTTTCCCCTGCCGATCGCAACAACTCACCCACCACTGAGGCAAGGGTGTCATCATCAGCACCATAATAATCTAATCCAGCAATGTCTTTGAGTTGTTTCCCAACAGGTGAAATCAATTCCTCTGCTGCGGCTTGTGAGGCAGCTTTTGCAGAAACTCGCAAGCGTACTTCCCCGTTTCCTGTATAAGGGGCTACCGTAGGGTTAGGCAAGTTTAAATAAGGTGACACCTTCTCTGCTAAAGCAGATTCAGCAATGCCCCAAAATTTTAACATCCGACTGTAAATAATTTCTTTGCCCCAACCTTGACTTTTAAGAAATGGTACTGCGGTTTCTTGCCACATTCTGTGCATTTCACTCGGCACACCCGGAAAAGTGAAAATTGTTAATTCTGGACGTGGCTGCCAAATTATACCGGGTGCTGTGCCAGTGGGATTAGGTAAAATTTCTGCACCTTGAGGAATTAAAGCTTGCTTGCGGTTGCTGGGAGTCATTAGGCGATCGCGCAAAGCATATTTACGAGTAATATCTTCGATGATGTCAGCGCGTTCTACTAAAGGTACACCAAAAAAATCAGCGATCGCTTCACATGTGAGGTCATCGGGTGTCGGACCAAGACCACCAGTAAAAATAATAATTTGCGCTCTGGAAATAGCAATTTCTATAACTTGTTTCAGCCGTTCTGGATTATCTCCCACCACCGTTTGATAATAGTGAGGAATTCCTAACTGTGCTAATTGTTGCGCTAAAAATTGAGCATTGCTGTTAACAATATCTCCTAACAGTAATTCGGTACCAACACAAATAATTTCTGCACTCATCGGAATCAAAAGTTATGAGTTATGAGTTATGAGTTAGAAGTTATGAGTTAGAAATTAAAAACCCTCACTTTTAATTCCTAACTCCTAACTTCTAACTTTTAACTTTCTTATGATTGTCGAGCGTGTTTCCAAACTCGCCAGCTGATTAAGCTTACCAAAGAGGTGGTAGCACAGGCGTAAGCAATGCCACTGGGTATGCCAGCAATAGCTAATGCCAAACTTCCTACCCATAGAGTTAAAGAGTAAATGAATAAAACCGTCAATCTGTGGGATAAACCAGCCTTTAGCAGTCGGTGATGCAGATGGCTGTGTCCATCCGCAACCCAAGGTAATTTGCCTTTCCGCAGTCGTGTCAAAATCACGGCTGACATATCAACAATCGGCACTGCCAAAATCAGATAAGGCAATAACACGGCAGTGAAAGCAGGGATTTTCACCAAACCTATTACACCGACAGATGCGAGGGTGAATCCCATAAAATAAGCCCCGCCATCTCCCATAAATATTTGTGCGGGGTTAAAATTATAGCGAAGAAATCCTAGTGAAGCCCCGGCTAAAGCGGCTGCAATCAAAGCAGCTGCTGGTTGCCGCATAAACAAAGCCACTACCAACATAACTACAGCAGCAATTCCTGACACTCCAGCAGCTAATCCATCTAAACCGTCAATCCAGTTTATGGCATTTACCATTCCCACCAACCAAAGAACGGTGATGGGTAAACTCAGCCAGTCAAGATGAACTATTCCGACTGTGGGAATGCTAACAAAATCTATGCTTACACCTGCTTTCCAAGCACCAGCGGCAACGATAACTTGCATGACTAAGCGAGTCAAAGGAGATAAGTTCAACAAATCATCTGCTAAACCAATCAGAAAAAAGCCAACACCACCTAAAGTGACTCCCCAGATTTGCCATTCTTTTTCCGGAGGCAAAATTCCAAATCCACCCAACCACCAAACAATAAGTAGAGAAATTATAGTACCTGCGAAGATAGAAACTCCTCCCAGGCGTACCATCGGGCGTTGATGCACTTTTCGACCACCAGGTTGGTCTACACGTCCACTTTTTATGCCAATGTTTCTGACATCAGGCGTAGTCCAGAGAACGACTACGGCAGCCACAAGGAAGGCAATCAGATGATAAATCTGAGGAGGCATTTGTATCTTTAATAAGTAGTTTGACTAGACAAAAATCTCTCTTCGGGATTTGTCTTCCTATATCTACGACATTTGGGTCATTAATCAGCATGAGAATAAAAAACTATCAAGGATAAAGTATGAAGTATAAGATTTTTTAGCCTTCATCTTTCATACTTTATCCTTTGCTAATTCCCTATGCTAAAGCTGGTACGGGAATTTCTAAGTGAGGATACAAGGGGAAGCGATCGCACAACGCTGCAACTCGTCGCTGACAATCAGCAGCTACTGTCTCTGATTCTGAAGATAGCAGGCGATCGGCAATAATATTCCCAATCTCAATAAATTCACTTACTCCCATCCCCCGCGTTGTCATTGCTGGGGAACCCAATCTCAGACCGCTGGTCACAAATGGTGACTCTGGGTCGAAGGGAACTGTATTTTTGTTGGTGGTAACATTCACAACACTCAGTAGTTGTTCAGCCTGCTTGCCTGTCATGCCAATAGACCGTAAATCCACCAACATCAAATGATTGTCTGTACCATTTGAAACTAATTTGAAGCCCCGATTTAAGAGTTGATTTGCCAAAGCGCGAGAATTCTCAATCACTTGAGCCGAATAAGTTTTAAATTCTGGCTTCATGGCTTCGGCAAAAGCTACTGCCTTACCAGCAATCACATGTTCTAATGGTCCACCTTGAGAACCTGGGAAAACTGATTTATCCAGCTTTTTACCTAATTCTGGGTCACGGGTCAAGATTATACCACTTCGCGGACCGCGTAGAGTTTTATGGGTAGTTGTGGTGACTACATCACAATAAGGAATGGGATTGGGGTGCAAACCGCTAGCAACCAAACCGGCAATGTGGGCAATATCTGCTAATAAGTATGCACCGACTTCATCAGCGATGCTGCGGAATTTTTCAAAGTCAATTATGCGTGGATAAGCCGAATAACCGCAAATTAAAAGCTTAGGACGCTCCCTTAGCGCCTGCTCTCGAATTTGCTCGTAATCAAGCTGTTCTGTTTCTTTACTTACACCGTAATGAGAAACTTGAAACCACTTTCCCGACACATTTACAGGTGAACCGTGGGTAAGATGTCCCCCATGAGACAAATCCATCCCCATGATTTTATCACCTGGTTGCAGCAGCGTCAGAAAGACAGCAAAATTCGCTTGTGCGCCAGAATGGGGTTGGACATTCGCATGAGCAGCACCAAACAACTCTTTAGCACGGTCAATTGCTAGTTGTTCGATTTTGTCAACGAACTCACAACCGCCATAATAACGCTTACCAGGTAATCCCTCAGCATATTTATTAGTCAGGATTGAACCTTGAGCCGCAAGTACAGCGGCTGAGGTAAAGTTCTCACTAGCAATCAATTCCAAGTGGTCGCGTTGACGTTGTAGTTCTTGGTTAATCAACTGCGCGATCGCTGGATCGGCAGAGGCAAGAATTTCTGAGTTATTTCTAGTCACTTGAGTTATCCTTGAAAAAATTTTCCTTATTTAACGGTTGATTTTGCGCGTCTTGCGTTTGCAGGCATCACAGTGTTTGTCCTTTGACTAATGAGCAACGACAAATTTTGTCCTGACTTACTTATTATTAAATGCAACTCTGATCAATGCGTTAATTATCATAACGTTCTTTACTCGTATCGACGATCAAACTGCCCTCCCCCTAAAATGTCGGTAACAATAAGGATATACACGAGGGATTAGATGCTAGTAATTTTAATCGAAGATCAAATCCTTGACCCTCACAAGGTTTGTCAGTCTTGTTTACTTGCTGACAAAAGCGGTCAACCCCGTTGGGGTCAAGGTCAACTGCGTTGTGGACAAGCTATCCGCAATACTAGCGAACAGCAGCCAGACCAGTACGAGTGCATGATGGGCTTCCGCATCGCCCATATAGAATAAGCGCAGATTCGCTTATAGACTGAGTAACTGCGTTATCCTAGGCTCATAGTGACTATTAAAATTTCACCACAGGAGAACGCATAATGTCTTGGCGTGGGTCTACAACCGTTTCCGATCGCATTTTTGCTTGCTTACCTTATTTGCTGCCTGTAATTGAGGTATTTAAAGAAGGAAGATTTTTGTTCGCACAGTTTCCACCTCTGCAACTGCTATTTCTACCTCTTGTGCCATTGCTAAACATTTACTATGGTGTCAGTTTTGCCGGACTGATTATTTTCTTTGCTTTATTTTTCTTCGTCATTAGAAACGAAAAAATCAGTCACTTTGTTCGTTTTAACACAATGCAGGCAATTCTTTTAGATATTGTCATCTTTTTGTTTGGCATTTTGACCCAGCTTGTTGGGCTAGTTCCGGCAGGTAATTTTGCAATACAAACCCTATCCACTACGATTTTTCTCGGCATCATGGCAGGGGTTGTATATTCGATTGCTCAGTCGCTCCTGGGACGTTACGCAGAAATTCCCGCTATTTCTGATGCAGTTTACATGCAATTGCCACGTTAGAACCTAACGTTTGGTTACAGTGTTTTCTAAGCGACCAATACCTTCAATTTCCACGCGGACGCGATCGCCTACGTGCAATTGACCAACCCCCAATTGCGTACCTGTCAGCACCACATCCCCTGGCTGTAGTGTCATCACTTGACTAATATAAGACACCAAAAAATCTGGGGGAAAGACCATTTGATCGATACAAGCAGATTGTACAGGAAGAGCACCTTCATTTAAAAAAGTTTGCAATCTCGCTCCCGGATTTAATTCTCGGACAATCCAAGGACCTAGAGGACAAAAAGTATCAAAACCTTTGGCTCGCGTCCATTGAGCATCGCTTTTTTGTAAATCCCGCGCAGTCACATCATTGGCGATCGTGTAACCCCAAATTTTGGAGTGCGCTTCCTCTGGTGTACAGTCACTAGTGCGATCGCCTATGACCAATGCTAACTCTCCTTCATAGTCTACCCGTTGCGACTGCCGAGGATACTTAATTTCTGTCTCGGAAGCAATGATAGATGTCGGTGGCTTAATAAATATTAATGGCTCACTCGGTACTTCTGTACCCATTTCCGCCGCATGATCTGCATAATTCTTGCCCACCGCGACAATTTTTGAGGGAGAACAGGGAGCCAAGATTTGGTAACTGTCTGGTTCCAAGTTCAAATCAGTGGGTTGTCCTTGCAGCCAAGGTGGAGCATCCAACACCTGAACATCTAGGGATATTTGTAATAACCCATAGTAAATAATACCTTCTTGATTTTGAACTCGCACATAGCGCTGCGCCATAACTTTTGATGAATATCCTTATTGTCTGTAATTAAAAGCTGTAAGCTCCGTAAGCCAGATTCCTAAACTCACAAGCCATATCCAATTTCTTCCCCCTTTACCCCTCTTCATGAATGGTCTTAGATTTGATCTGGGCGAAAAAAGGAACGTTGCTGATTAAAATAGAAAGCTGGTAAGATTATAAGTCCTTGTTGCTTGACTATGTTGATCGGTGTTGGTCAGAGTGCCAAAGCGAACTTTATCCAAATCGATATCAGACATCAGCAGCCTTTTTGTCCATAAGGAGACACATATACCATGAAAACAGTTTACGAAACAATGTACATCCTGCGTCCTGACTTGGGAGAAGAACAGGTAGAGCAAGCAGTGAATAAATACCAGAACTTGCTTCGGGAGCAAGGTGCAGACAATATGGAAATTCAAAATCGCGGTAAGCGTCGTTTGGCTTATGAAATCAATCGTAACCGAGACGGTATCTACATCCAAATGAATTACACTGGACCTGGAGCTGCGATCGCTCCGATGGAACGCGCTATGCGTTTAAGCGAAGAAGTAATTCGCTACCTGACTATTAAGCAGGATGTCCCTGAGGAAAAACCAGAAGCAGAACCCGTCGCTTCATAATAATGGGGCATAGGGCATGGGGCATGGGGCATGTAGTCCCCCGTGGGCAAGTGAAATACGCGATCGCTTCTTTTTATTCCCATTGCCCTATGCCTGATAGCCGAATATTTTTTCACTCTTATAATAAATTTCCCTTTTTTTATTTTTACGGATTTAGCTAAGAATGCTACATTAACAAGTACTTGCCAAGGGTAGTACCACTGCCGTTATACCTAAGGTGGAAAAGTATTCTTAATAAAAACGGTAAGCCACTGTGAGCCAAGCTGACACCTCCACCATCCAAACTCTTTCTACGGAAGCATCGCAACTTCGCAACGAGTTGCTTCTTCGCGATCAATTAGTGCAACAGTTATCTCAAGAACTCTTCCGGCTAGTTAAGGGCAATACTAATTTTATGCCCCAGCGGTCGGAGACGGAACCAGATTTGAGTCAGTTGCAAGCATTGCGAGAACAACTGCAAGCGGTTGAACAGCAGGTGACATTCTACCAAGAGCAGATTACGACTCGTGATGCCGAGATTTATCAATTACGGCAGACAGTACAAGAATTAAGCGATCGCAGTCGGATGTTGGAGCAAGTAGTACAAGAGTTACCCCAAATTTATCGACGTAAGTTTGAGGAACGTATGTCTCCAGTCAGAGAGAAAGTGGCAACCCTACAACGGGAAAATCGCCAATTGCAAGCAGAATTGCAAAGCGTCAGCTATCGGTTAGCACTCAAAACCCGCACCACTAGTCACAGCGGTATTGATTTGCCTAATTTCCCTCGTCCGGTATCCGATCAACCAAATATTTCTACCCCCCAGAATGCCTGAAGTTGTAACGAAAGCAACAAACTGCGGGGCAATAAATTAAAAATTGCAAGATTGAATTTGACATGATTAACTTAATAATGTCAAATTTTTTATCTGACCGATTAAAAATTTTACCTATGCATAATTACAAAAAATATGCTAAGATAATAAACTCTGTAGAAGTAATTAGTGCTTATTCCCTAAAGTAAACAAGCATAGCCGACAGCTAACATCAGTATTTATTAGAGATAGAAGTAGCGATTGGTTATGGCTATACCTCACCATACCCAAACGTTATTGATATGGCGAGGTGATAGGGCTAGTCGAAGAAGTTATGCCAGAAAAATTGCTATTATAATTTATTCCCACATAACTTAAATTACTACCAGCCCTTGCATTTATCAGATGCCGTTTGGATTATAAAAAGCGTGAAATTTATCTTGAACGACTGTGGTCGTTTATTGCTGAACCTGGACGGCAATCTAGGTATAAACAGTCATGTTTATTTAGAGCGTGATTTATAGTGCAAAACTTGGGCGATCGCCTCACCATTATTCTCTCTTTGAGATATAATTTCAGACTGATCCCACCAAACTGGTATCCTTGACAATGGTGAATATATCCTCGTAGGTATCAAAAATTTCAAAAACAGAGTCTAGTTGGGTAAGTTCCAAAATTAACCTCACAGAAGCCGAACAATTGCAAATAACCAAGCGACAACCACTTTGTCGGGCTATTTTCAGTCCTTTTACTAAGGGAACCAATCCAGAACTATCCATTAAATCCACTTCAGCTAAATCAATAACCCAGAGTTGATCACGCTGGGTTTTCACAGTAGCCATTTGTTCGCTCAAAGCCTTACCACCTTCAAAGTCTATGCTTCCTTGGGGTTTGAACAAAATCGTTTGACATTCTTGTGCGATCATGAATTTTAGGGGGTAGTTGGAATTCAAAAAAACTGAAAAACAACATTAATACTGCTTTTTTTCAATTAAAAGGTTACTGGTTTTACCTTATACCAAGCTCAAACCAGCAATGCTTTTAAAAGAGATATAGTCAGTATTCATGCCGTATAATTTGTGTTAACTTTCATTAATATAGGCATAAGCCTCAAAGAAATTCGGTAACATCCGTATCTTTTACGAAATTTTTATATTTTTCGTGGAGATTTATAAAGTTTTGATAAATTTTTTTGATTTTGTCTCCGTCAATCTGCGGATATGATAGTTGCGAAAAATTATAGATAAAAATCAATAATTATTTACTAATGTCTATATAACAGGTGGAATTTAATTGACACACCACCGAGAAAAGAGCAAAGATAGACAGTAAAAGTAAAAATTTGTTTCATATGGCGGTGCTGGATGTCTCTTGAGTTTATGTCGCTAGAAAACATCCAGGAAGTTGCCCACCAGTATGGTTATTGGGCTGTTTTTTTGGGAATTTTGCTAGAAAATTTAGGAATTCCCCTTCCTGGTGAAACCGTGACTTTAGTAGGTGGGTTTCTTGCTGGTAGTAATGAATTAAATTATTGGCTGGTTTTGGGTGATGTGATCGCAGGTGCTGTGATTGGTGGCATCTGCGGCTATTGGATTGGTAGATTCGGTGGTTGGTCTTTTTTGCTGCGAGCTGGTAGCATTTTTAGGATTTCCGAACAGCGGCTACTGAATATTAAAGATAAATTTAGTGAAAATGCTGGTAAAGCTGTATTTTTTGGGCGCTTTTTTGCATTGCTGCGAATTTTCGCTTCCCCACTAGCAGGTATAGCTGAGATGCCCTTCGGCAAATTCTTTTTGTATAACTTAGCAGGAGCAACTACCTGGGCTAGTGCAATGGTGACATTAGCTTTCTTTGCCGGGAAAATTGTTCCTTTAGAACAATTGGTTACTTGGGCAAGCCAATTTGCTCTAGCCGCGTTGTTAATTCTTGTTGCAGTGATAGTTATACCACTGTGGCTTGAAGCTCGGCAAGCCAAAGAATTAGGGAGTGGGGAGTAGGGAATTGGGCATAGGGCAATTTGAGCAGGGGTAAGGGTAAAGGGTAAGAAAAAAGAAATATTTCTCCCCCTTGTCCCCCTTGTCCCCCAAAAGGGTTGAAGTAGGGAGACTAGTAACTACTAACTTCTACCCCGTTGTGCCCAAATACGTGTTGGTAATCCCCAAACATAAATAAAGCCTTCAGCTGCTTTGTGATCGAATTGGTCTTCGGCTCCGTAGGTTGCCAAATCTGGTGTGTAAAGGGTATTTTCAGAAGTACGTCCAACTATCGTGGCGTTACCTTTAAAAAGTTTTACTCGCACAGTTCCCGAAACTTGCTCTTGAGTTTTTTGAATAAAGGCATCTAATGCAGCTTTGAGAGGACTGTACCACAAACCGTTGTAAACCATTTGGGTATAAGTTTCTTCAATACCACGCTTGTAGTGGGTGATATCTGCGGTTAAAGTCAAGCTTTCTAAATCTCGGTGTGCTTGAATTAATACCAACATTGCGGGTGATTCGTAGATTTCCCGCGATTTAATGCCTACCAAGCGGTTTTCTATCATATCAATCCGCCCGATGCCGTGGTTGCCAGCTAATGAGTTGAGTTGTTCAATTAAGGCAACTGGGTTTTTAGCTTCACCGTTGAGGGTTGTTGGAATGCCTTGAGTGAAACCGATTTCGATGTATTCTGCTTCATTAGGAGTATCGGCGATCGCTTTCGTCATCTGATAAATTTCTTCTGGTGGTTCAACTGCCGGATCTTCCAGAACACCAGCTTCTATGCTCCGACCGAGCAAATTTTTATCAATACTGTAGGGAGATTTCTTTTTCACAGGTGAAGAAATACCAAAGCGTTCACCATAAGCGATGGTTTCTTCACGACTCATTCCCCATTCCCGCGCTGGGGCAAGTATCTTCAGATTTGGGTTAAGTGCAGCACAAGATACATCAAAGCGTACTTGATCGTTACCTTTACCCGTACAACCGTGAGCGATCGCATCTGCACCGTATTTTTCTGCGGCTTCTACTAATATCTTCGCAATCAGCGGACGAGCAAGCGCAGTTCCCAAAGGATAGCGATTTTCATAAAGGGCATTTGCTTGAATTGCTCCAAAAGCGTAATCTTTAACGAAGATGTCTTTCACATCCGCTACCAAAGATTGACTTGCACCCGATTTTAAAGCTTTTTCTCGAACTGGCTCTAACTCATCTCCCTGACCTAAATCTGCGGCTAGGGTAATCACTTCTTCCACACCCCACTCATGCATGAGGTAGGGAATGCAAACTGAGGTATCGACTCCACCAGAATATGCCAGAACAACCTTTTTAGCGCGACCCATTCAAAACTCCTGATAGCACAACAAAATAATGAGTCAATATTATCTAACTAATTTGCTCTTCAAAATATACTTATTTCATCACATTGAGGATGCTTATAAGAAGAATCATGCTTCCAGTAAGCTGATAAGCTCACATTTTCGCATGTATACGGCTTTATTAAATCCTTTAAGTAATAGTACTTGGATTTTACTAAAAATAAATCATAAGTATATTTATTTTAGGCATTCTCTTCATCAAACTTTACCTGTTAAGATTATTACTAAGTATATTTAGATATAAAGACAGGTAAATTATGGTTCGTTCACGTATTGCATGGCTTATTCCAGTAGCTTTAACATTAGTCGGTTTGGGGTCAAATGTAAAAAGCGCGATCGCCCAAACTACTAATAACTTTGAGGTAACATACAAAACATTATTTTCGCTTCAACCCAGAACTGACTTAGGTGAGGGTATCTTCAGAGCAACCATCACTGGTGAGAGTAAAGATGCTCTTTACGGATTGACTAACTTTGAAAGTAATACATATGGAAAATTAGTAGAAGCTACCCAGACTACCCAAAAGTTTCAATTTAATGCAGATCCAGGCGTATTTGGCTTAAAAAACCAAACTATATTAGGAGACGTGTATTTCAACGCTGGCAATAACTCTGGTAATAAAGTGTTTGGAACGGCGAACGACATGGCTACAATTAACTTTGCAAACAACACAGTCATGGGTGGTGGGACAATAACTCTCACTGGGGGAACGGGGATATTCGACAAAGCAAGCGGCAAAATAACCTTTACCCAGCAAGACAAACTCGATCCTACTGCACCTCCAGGAACTCCTGTGGTAGGTGAGGCAACGTTGAAATTCTTTGTGCAAACTCCTAAGAAAGTTCCCGAACCAACAGCCACCGCAACTTTAGTGGGTATAGGTGTAATTGGTACAGGTTTATTGCTGCGTCGGCACCGCAATAAAAATACTTTCGGTTAATGTTCCGCAGCCTCACCGAGGCGTGAATGGTACGTCTGACCACTGATTTTACCAAAAAACCCTCGTAGAGACGTTCCGGACCGAACGTCTCTACAATCGTGTCGGGTAACGAGTGTTGAGGGTGCGGTTGAAAATCCACACATCGAATAAGGAACAGTCTCAGAGCCAGTACTGTCCTATCCTGGAGATGGATACATAGTGTTGTGGGTTTAGTTGTGTTTTTTAGCGTTGTTATTCCAACTTACAATCGCCAGCCGATTTTAGAAAAGTGCCTGAAAGCTTTAGAAGTGCAGAAACTGAGTGATGTATCAGTTACTGATTACGAAGTTGTCTTGGTGGATGATGGTTCTACTGATGGCACATTGTCATGGTTGGAAGCAAACCAAAGCGAGTTTCCTCATGTGCGAGTTTTTCAGCAAAACCACGCAGGACCTGCTGCTGCTCGCAATTTAGGAGTAGAAAAGGCAAAAGGTGACATAATTATTTTTATTGATAGTGATTTAGTAGTACTTGATAATTTTTTGCAAGCTCATCAGACTGCATTGGTAGAGGGACAAGAGAAATTAGGAAGCGATCGCTTCTTTACCTACGGTGCAGTTATTAACACTTGCAATTTTGACAATCCCACCGCCGAACCTTATAAAATCACCGATTTTTCAGCTGCATTTTTTGCTACAGGTAATGTTGCCATTCCCAAACATTGGTTAGATAAATCTGGATTATTTGACACCCGCTTTCAACTCTATGGCTGGGAAGACTTAGAACTAGGCGTAAGACTTAAAGAACTCGGTTTAAAGTTAATTAAATGTCCAGAAGCAGTCGGTTATCATTGGCATCCACCATTTAACTTAGAGCAAATTAAAAGCTTAATTGACAAAGAAATTCAACGCGGACACATGGGAGTTTTATTTTATCAAAAGCATCCAACCTGGGAAGTGCGAATGATGATTCAAATGACTTGGTTGCATCGCTTACTTTGGGGAATTCTCTCACTCAACGGCACACTTAACGAACGCACAATGGCTCCCTTTTTGCAATGGCTAATTAATTCAGGTAAACCTCAATTAGCTTTAGAAATAGCGCGTATTTTTCTAAATTGGTATAACGTCAAAGGAGTCTATGAAGCCTATGCTCAAATGCAAAAAGCAGTATAAATAGTTTCGATGTGTTTGGGATATACTTTTTTCTTCGGGATTTCCCAACTGGACGGTTAAATAATTAAATCGTATTGTTATTCGATTTGATGTCGGATTTTTTCTGTACGGTAGTAGTCCAAATAATCGTCGTTTTACTCACCGTCGTAGGATACCCGATTTCTGGCTTGGGAGTCAAATTCGGCTTGCCGTGAATATGCACACAACGACTACGCTATCAACTGGGAAAACTGTAAAAAAGTAAGTAGATTTAATACTGATCGTAACCCGAAAGCAACCACTCTCTTCAAAACTCCACCTGTGGCTAATTTCAGCTATTCCAAACATTTGACCAGAATAATCAAAAATTTTCCACACACCTCTTGACTCTCCAGCCAACTGGAGCATTCATTCTGGAAAATAGTTATTAGTCAATGCTATTTGGTAATCAGGAACAGTACAATGGAAAATGCTACACTTAAGCTACGCGGCATGAGTTGCGCCTCATGTGCCAGAAATATTGAAGACGCAATTAGTTCTGTGCCCGGTGTCAACGAATGTATCGTGAATTTTGGGGCAGAACAGGCAACTATTCAGTACGACCCTACAAGAACTGATTTACAAGTTATTCAAGAGGCAGTGGATGCAGCAGGTTACTCTGCTTACCCCTTGCAAGAACAAAACCTGATGGCAGGAGAAGATGATGGTGAGAAAAAACATCGCTTAAAAGAATCCCGCGATTTAAAAGCAAAGCTGACGGTGGGAGGCATAATTGGCAGTGTGTTGCTTATTGGTTCATTGCCAATGATGACTGGATTAAACTTACCCTTTATTCCTGTATGGTTGCACAATCCTTGGGTACAGTTGATACTAACTACCCCGGTACAGTTTTGGTGTGGTTACTCTTTCTACGTCAATGCCTGGAAAGCTTTAAAACGCCATGTTGCCACAATGGATACTTTGATTGCCTTGGGTACAAGTGCGGCATATTTCTATTCGCTTTTCGCCACTTTGTTTCCCAGCTTTTTCATCAATCAGGGTTTAATGCCAGATGTATATTATGAAACTGCTGCTGTCGTCATTACCCTGATTTTGCTAGGAAAACTATTTGAAAATCGCGCTAGAGGACAAACTTCGTCAGCTATCCGTAAGCTTATCGGGTTGCAAGCTAAAACAGCGCGTTTGATTCGCAATGGACGAGAAATTGATGTTCCGATCGCAGAAGTGCAAATTGGAGATGTGGTACTGGTTCGTCCTGGTGAGAAGATTCCCGTTGACGGGGAAGTAGTTGAGGGGACTTCCACAATTGATGAAGCGATGGTGACAGGGGAAAGTTTACCTGTCAAAAAGCAATTAGGTGATGAAGTGATTGGAGCCACCATCAACAAAACTGGAAGTTTCAAGTTTCGAGCAACACGAGTTGGAAGTGACACCGTGCTAGCGCAGATTGTCCAATTAGTCCAGCAAGCTCAAGGTTCTAAAGCCCCAATTCAAAGATTAGCAGACTCTGTAACCGGATGGTTTGTACCTGCGGTGATTGCGATCGCTCTACTCACTTTCATTATCTGGTTCAATTTCATGGGCAACATTACCCTAGCACTGCTGACTACAGTTGGAGTACTTATTATCGCTTGTCCTTGTGCGTTGGGTTTAGCAACACCAACTTCTGTGATGGTAGGAACTGGTAAAGGTGCAGAAAATGGTATTTTAATTAAAGGTGCCGAAAGTCTAGAATTGGCGCACAAAATTCAAACAATTGTGCTAGACAAAACTGGAACCATCACTCAAGGTAAACCAACAGTTACGGATTTTGTCACAGTCAACGGTACTGCTAATGGCAACGAAATCAAGTTGGTGCAACTAACAGCATCTGTAGAACGTAATTCCGAGCATCCCCTAGCAGAAGCAGTTGTCAGATACGCTGAATCCCAAGAAGTCCAGTTAGCAGATGTTAGAGATTTTCAGGCAGTTGCAGGTAGCGGTGTACAAGGTATAGTTTCCGCTCGTCTGGTGCAAATTGGTACGCAACGCTGGATGGAAGAATTGGGCATTGACACAATAGCTTTGCAGCAAGATAAAGAGCGTTTGGAGTATTTGGGCAAAACAGCGATTTCGATTGCGGTTGACGGAAAAATTCAAGGATTAATGGGCATTGCTGATGCAATTAAACCCACTTCCATCCAAGCAATCCGCGCTTTGCAAAAACTGGGTTTAGAGGTGGTGATGCTCACAGGAGACAATCAACGCACCGCAGAAGCGATCGCGAATGAGGTTGGTATAAAACGCATCTTAGCTGAAGTCCGCCCCGACCAAAAGGCTGCTACAGTAAAGAAACTACAATCAAAAGGGCATATTGTGGCAATGGTTGGTGATGGTATCAATGATGCACCAGCTTTAGCACAAGCCGATGTGGGAATGGCAATTGGAACGGGGACAGATGTAGCGATCGCATCTTGTGACATCACGCTTATTTCTGGTGATTTACGAAGCATAGTTACTGCGATTCAATTAAGCCGCGCTACAATTCGCAACATCCGGCAAAATTTATTTTTCGCTTTTATTTACAACGTTGCCGGAATCCCGATTGCTGCTGGTATTCTCTTCCCCATCTTCGGTTGGTTGCTTAACCCCATTATTGCAGGTGCTGCAATGGCATTTAGTTCGGTTTCAGTGGTTACGAATGCCCTACGTTTGCGTAACTTCAAAGCCAAAGCGATTGTATAAGGAGGCAGCAAATGTTTATTAAAAAGGCAGTTGTTGGCAGTTTAGTCAGTCTGGGATTTGCGTTTGGTGTCGTATCGGTAAAAGCAGATTCCCAGATGACTCATTCCATGCCAAGCAGCGAAAATTCACAAACAAACCAATTCCACCGTATCGAGCAACCTTTGTGGCTAAAAGGTGCAGTTACAGCAGGAGGTTTGGGATTAATCGGACTGGAGATATGGTGGTTTCTACTTAGCAAACCCAAGTCGGAAAAAGCAGAAACTCATCAAGGCATTCAAGAAGTTACTATTACCGTAGATGGAGGCTATGAACCAAGTAGAGTAGTGGTCAATGCGGGTCAACCAGTGCGACTTAATTTTCTACGTCACGACCCTAGTGGCTGTTTAGAACAAGTTATGTTGCCTGATTTTCATATTGCTTCATATTTAGAACTCAATCAAGTCACTGCAATTGAATTTACACCTCAACAACCCGGTCAATACACTTTTGCTTGTGGTATGAATATGTTTCGCGGTGTGGTGGAAGTCAGGTAACGCTCACTGATAAAGTTTCGGGATGCAGTTTTCTGTTGACTCTCTAGTTAACTGGAGAGTTTAGAATAATGTTAGGGGTTTTATCTAACCAAGGAGCATCTGAGTATGTTAGTTCAACAAAAGTCAAAACTCATTGGTTCAGTTGCCAAGGAAAGCGGCATCTCAATTAAAACTATTCGCTACTATGATGAGCTAGGTTTACTTAAAGTTTCCGGTAGAACTGAGGGTGGATTTAGGCTGTTTGACTATGATGTTTTGGCTCGCTTGCACTTTATCAAACGTGCCCAAAGTCTTGGGTTAAGCTTATCAGAAATCAAAGATTTTTTGGATGTTCATGATGGGGGTGAATTACCATGCGAACACATAAAACCCAAACTGCAAGATAAGCTGATAGCAATTGATGAACAAATTCGGCAACTATTCATTCTTAGACAAGAGTTACAAGGATTACTTTCGGATTGGGATACAACACCTGAAAGCTCTGAACAAACAATTTGTCCTATTATTGAACGAACTTAAATAGTTAAGGTAGTCAATTTATTTTTTCTAACTTAATCAGTTTTTCAGTCATCTCCATCCTAATTATTTTGAGAGTTATTTATTTGAAAATTGGCAATTTTTTGTGATATACTAGAAAAGTTGTCTAATCTCGCACATCCGGGAATTCGGGTGTTTCCAACTTGGGAAATACGCCTGGATGGAGGTTTAACCCGAATAGGAGCTAAAAATATATGCCAGTTGTTTCATTGGCTCAGATGATGGAGTCTGGGGTTCACTTTGGGCATCAGACCCGACGTTGGAACCCGAAAATGTCTCCTTACATTTACACTTCGCGTAACGGAGTACATATCATCGACTTGGTGCAAACAGCCCAGTTGATGGAAGATGCTTACAGCTATATGCGATCGGAAGCCGAACAAGGCAAGAAATTCCTTTTTGTCGGCACCAAGCGCCAAGCAGCCGGAATTATAGCTCAAGAAGCGGCTCGTTGTGGTTCGCATTACATCAACCAGCGCTGGTTAGGCGGAATGTTGACTAACTGGACGACAATCAAAACACGGGTAGATCGGCTCAAAGATTTGGAACGCCGCGAAGAAACGGGAGCTTTGGATTTATTGCCCAAAAAAGAAGCTTCAATGCTGCGTCGGGAAATGGCAAAGCTACAGAAATATTTGGGCGGCATTAAATCAATGCGGAAAGTGCCAGATATTGTGGTAATTGTCGATCAAAAGCGCGAGTATAACGCAGTTCAAGAATGCCAAAAACTCTCGATTCCGATTGTGTCCATGTTGGATACAAACTGTGACCCAGATGTAGTAGATGTTCCGATTCCAGCAAATGACGATGCTATCAGGTCTATCAAGCTGATAGTCGGTAAATTGGCAGATGCGATTTACGAAGGTCGTCACGGTCAATTGGATGGAGAATTTGAAGATGAAGATTACGACGGTGGCGAGTATGACGAAGAATACGACGAAACCGAGTATACTGACTCGGTAATTCCCGACGAAGGGGAAGAAGAATCGTAGAGCAGGGTTTTCCCACCATCTTTGGGCGGATTTTTCCCGCAAGAGCGTAGGGGTTTTGTACCCCTGCGCCGAGTAAGATAGAAATACTAAACACCCGTGAGCGATTACAACTGTAAGTCTTGTAGGAATTGAGGCAACATGGCGGAAATATCTGCAAAAGTCGTCCAAGAATTACGCCAAAAAACCGGTGCAGGCATGATGGACTGCAAAAAGGCGTTGAAAGAAAACGATGGAGATATGGAAAAATCCATCGATTGGTTGCGACAAAAAGGCATCGCTTCGGCGGGTAAAAAAAGCGATCGCATCGCGGCAGAAGGTCTAGTAGACACTTATATTCAACCTGGTGGTGGTGTTGGTGTGCTATTAGAAGTCAACTGCCAAACAGATTTTGTCGCCCGTAACGAGGCTTTTAAAAGTCTTGTGAAGAACTTAGCGCAGCAAGCAGCGACCGCTGACAACGTTGAGTCTTTGCTGGCTCAACCTTACATTGAAGATAATAGTGTGACGGTCGAAGAATTCATCAAGCAAGCGATCGCCAAACTAGGCGAAAATATGCAGGTGCGTCGCTTCGTCAAGTTTACTCTTGAAGGCACACAAGGAATTGTAGACAGCTACATTCATACTGGTGGTCGCGTCGGTGTATTGGTTGAACTGAACAGCAAAACTGATGCACCCTCAGGTCGAGAAGAGTTCCAAAGCTTGGGACGTAACATCGCTATGCAAGTTGCTGCTTGTCCCAACGTTGAATATGTCAACGTTAGCGAAGTCCCCCCAGAAGTTGCCCAAAAAGAAAAAGACATCGAAATGGGACGCGATGACTTAGGTAACAAACCAGAAAATATCAAAGAAAAGATTGTTCAGGGACGAATTGAAAAACGCCTGAAAGAAATGGCTTTGATGGATCAACCTTACATTCGCGACCAAAGTATTTCTGTCGAAGACTTGGTGAAGCAAGTAAAGGGTCAAGTAGGGGAAGACATCGAAGTGCGTCGCTTTGTTCGCTATGTCCTGGGTGAAGGCATTGAAAAGCAAGAAAGCAACTTTGCTGAAGAAGTCGCCGCACAAATGGGCACTAAGTAAATTAGTTAGGACTTATGTAGAGACGTTCCGCTGGAACGTCTCTACGACAAGTTAGGAGTTAGTAAGAAGTAAGCTTTATAACTCATAACTTTTAATTACTCAAATACAGGTCTAGCAAAGTATGCTGACCTGTATTTTATTAATAGTCGGCAAAAACTGCACTTTCCCAGTACAGATGAAAATCTCTCTTCAAGCGTCCCTAATCCCTAGTACGCGACAAATTGAAAATCTAAAATCCTTCGGGAAGTTATCCTATAATAAATACGTACATTTGTACCATAAAAAGGTTCAGATGAACAATAACCAAAAGCTATGGCGAGAGCGATCGAGCGAATTGAACGGGATATTATAGCGATGGAAGAGGCGATTGAAGCGATCGCATCAGAACTTTCTTCTGCTTATACAAATTATCTAACAATCTTGGGGCAAGCTGTACAACAGCAATTGATTCAGGCTAGTTATTACCTGTGTACCCAAGGACATCCCGACAACTTTTTAAAATTGTCATTGAATCAACGGCAAAAATTGCAACAAGCCATCCGCAAGTTGGGTCAACAAGTAGCTCAACAGTTGCTCAGTTATATCGAGAGTGATGAGCTAGATGATGCAGATGAGCTAGATGAGCTAGATGATGCAGATGAGCTAGATGAGGTCGATGAGGTTGATGAGGTTGATGAGGAAGTGCCCTCGCTGTCCCCAACTCCATCTACTTTCCCAACTCCATCTACTTTCCCAACTTCCCCTACCTCGCTGACTTCCCCCACTCCATCTACTTTCCCAACTTCCCCTACCTCGCTGACTCCCCCCACTCCCGACTTTCGTACAGACGCGATTAATCGCATCTCTACTCCCCCAATTCCCGTAGAGACGTTCCGTCGTCAGGTCTCTACCCCAACTCTCCCAGCTTTTCCTGAAGACCCATGCAACCCAGTAGAAGTAGCAAAATGGCAACAGCAATTAGAAGGAGTGACGCAAGAAACGCTGAAAAAACTTTCTCGTGACGCAAATCTTTTATTACAAAAAGCGAGAATATTACCCAATAAATTACCAGAACAGATTTTAGAAGCGGCAGCAGCTGTATCAGAAGTATCTGCGGATGTAACTCCAGCACCGCCTAATCTATTAAACTTGGTAATTGAAATTGAAAATGAACAAGACCCTGAAGAATCAAGCCTGACACAAATCATGGCTATTAACATGCGAGTTGCAGAAATTGAATTTGCTGACCTTACACTCTCGTCTGCACGCAAGCAGATTCGTAATAACTTACTTCAGCTAAACAAGCTAGGGCGCGAGTATCAAAATAAGCACCGAGAACTATCAGTAGCCGAAGCGGAAGCCGCATGGCGGGCTAGTTGGTTTGAATAGTGCGATTCGTTGCTTAGTGAATCACGGTAACCAGTCCGTACATAACTAAGCCAACCCGCAAGGGTTGAACTCTCAGATTGATGTAAGTGAAAGTCTTACCCGCAAGATTCATGCGTGACTCCTTATCTGACCACACCGAGTAAGCTCGATTCTTACAGAGTGAAGCTGGTAACAGGGCGCAATCAGACAACCGTTATGGGTTGACACTGGTGCTAACAGGGAGTTCCTACGGTGAAACAGAGCCTAAAAAAGTGACCCAACCAGAAGCAAGGCATAACTCAAAAACCTTGACTATATCAGAGTTAAAACCCTCTGCATTAATGTTCAGATAGCAGCAAGAATCTAGGGTTTCTGATGGTTAAATTGGCTACACCTAACGGAACAATCAATCATCTGAGGGAACGAATAAAAACGAATCAAAGGTCTTGGGAATGTCGAATCCCAGGTAGGTAAGACGAGATACGGAACTCCTCTGATTCGGGTAGGACACGGCGTAATTGCTGTGAGGTATTCAGAAAACATCTAACGGAGTAGAGCATGATTAGGCACAGTAACAATACTAGTGAATCTTGGAAGAATCTAAACTGGAAGAAATTCCGCAAAGATTTATTTCGCCTGCAATGTAGGGTGTTTAAAGCTATTCGGACAGGAGACAAGCGGAAAGATGACTACTATATCTTCTCAAAACGTCGGCATCTTGTGTTTAAAGCTATTCGGACAGGAGACAAGCGGAAAGCCTTGTCACTTCAGAAGCTTATTTTGAAATCCAAGGCAGCTAGATTTTTAGCGATTCGCCAAGTATCTCAGCTAAATGCAGGTAAGAAAACAGCAGGAATCGACGGCAAAAAGTCCATTAATTCTAATGAACGATTTGAGTTAAGTGAACTTTTAAAAACATCTTATAACAACTGGAAACACCAGGAGTTACGTAGTATCTCAATCCCAAAAAAGGATGGCACTATTAGGATGTTAAAAATCCCAACTATCAAGGTTTTCACTCTGGCACACCAGCCACAGAACCTGGAAAGTTTTTAATAAGGAAACGAAGAACAACAGAGAATCAACCACTAAATTGATACAGAAAGCGTTCCCTGCGGTTCCTTACTCCGAAAACAAACACGTCAACGTCAAGGGTGAGAAATCTCCCTTTGATGGAGATATAGCTTACTGGTCTGAAAGGAATAGTAAACTATACGACGGTGAAACCTCTAAAGCCTTAAAACGCCAAAATCATACATGTGGACATTGTGGCATAAAGTGTACAAGTGAAGAACGAGTACACCTACACCACACAGACGGGAATCATAACAACTGGAAGACCAAAAATTTACTAGCTGTCCATGAGTCTTGTCACGATTATATCCACATGAGCAACGGGTATAAACCCTAAGAATATCGGGAGCCGGATGCACAGAAATGGGCACGTCCGGATCTAACTGAGAGGTGCGCTGGATAATACCAGCCATCGACTTAAACAAGTTAGGAGTTATGAGGAGCAAAGTGAGGAGTTAGGAGTTAGGGGTTATGAATTATAAATTATAAATGCGTCAATTTTTTACTTTTCACTTTTAACTCATAATTCCTAACTCCTGACTCCTCACTCCTGACTCCTCACTTGTATAAGCAATGACTAATGACACACCAGATTGGACACGATTGCAGAAAGCCTTGGCAATAGAAGCAGAACAAGGCTTTACAGACTTGATGGGCAGACAATACCGTTTCAGTGAGTTTCTCACCCTAACTTTTGGGAAATTCCCCCCTGTGCTGCCAAGTACTGAACGCCGGCGCTGGCAAGAACTAGCAGGTCAATTTGCAAGCTATCCAAATCTGGAGTCAGAAGACAGACAACACTTAATTGCAGAAACTCGTAGGTATCTTTACCAATTGCAAAAGGAGGAGATAGGGGGACAAGGGGACAGGGGGACAGGGGGACAAGGGGGACAAAAAGAAATTTCTCCCTCATCTCCCGCACTCCCTACTCCCTACTCCCCTCTCCCCAATACGTCTCCTATCGTCGCGGAGGTGAGTCGGTTACTTGCGCCGAAAATTGACCAAAAATTGGATGAATTACCAGAAATAGGGGTCAGAAAAGCAATAAATTTAGGGCAAGGTCTGAATTTATATACTGTGCGCGACCTATTGTATTACTTTCCCCGCGACCATATTGATTATGCGCGTCAGGTGAGCATCCGCGAGTTGCAGGGGGGGGAAACGGTGACGATAGTGGCAAAGGTAAAAAGTTGCAACTGCTATGTTAGCCCCCGCAACAAAAAGTTAATGATTTTAGACATACAGTTGCAAGATAATACTGGCAAAATCAAAGTTAGCCGCTTTTTCGCGGGTACGCGCTTTACTAGTCGCGGTTGGCAGGAAACTTTAAAGCGTCGTTATGCAGAAGGTAGTATTGTCGCAGCGTGTGGGTTGGTGAAAAGCGGTAAATACGGCTTGACGCTGGATAATCCAGAATTAGAAGTTTTGGCACAACCGGGAGATCCGATTGAGTCTTTAAATATTGGTCGCATAGTGCCAATTTATACGCTAACTGAAGGTATAGCGGCGAATGTGGTCAGACTTGCGGTAATTGCTGCTTTGCCATCTGCGGCTCATATGAAAGACCCTTTGCCCAGTGGTTTGCGGCAGAAGTATAATTTGATGGAATTGAAAGATGCGATCGCTAACATTCATTTTCCCGCAGATAGCGATACTCTCAAAGTTGCCCGTCGTCGTCTCGTCTTCGATGAATTTTTCTACCTGCAACTAAGTTTACTACAACGTCAGCATCAAGCACGAGCGATTCAAACCAGCGCTATCCTCGCTCCCAAAGGTGAGTTAATCGAAGAATTCCACAAAATACTGCCTTTTAAACTGACCGGCGCTCAAACCAGAGTTGTTAACGACATCCTCAACGACTTACAAAAACCTGCACCGATGAATCGTCTTGTGCAAGGTGATGTCGGTTCCGGTAAAACTGTTGTCGCGGTAATTGCCATTATCGCTGCAATTCAATCTGGCTATCAAGCTGCGCTGATGGCTCCTACCGAAGTTTTATCAGAACAGCATTATCGCAAGTTAGTTAGCTGGTTTAACCTGCTGCATTTGCCTGTAGAATTACTGACAGGTTCCACAAAAGTGGCAAAAAGGCGACAAATTCACGCGCAGCTAGCAACCGGTGAATTACCTTTGTTAGTGGGAACACATGCCTTGATTCAAGACCCGGTAATTTTCCATAGGCTCGGTTTGGTGGTAATAGATGAACAGCACCGCTTTGGAGTGCAACAGCGGGCGCGTTTGCAGCAAAAAGGCGAACAACCTCATGTATTAACGATGACAGCTACACCCATACCGAGAACTCTAGCGCTGACGATACACGGGGATTTAGATGTAAGTCAGATTGATGAATTGCCACCGGGAAGGCAGAAGATACAGACAACAATGCTGACGAGTAAGGAACGTACTCAAGCTTACGATTTAATCCGCCGGGAAATCGCTCAGGGAAGGCAAGTTTATGTAGTTTTGCCGTTGGTGGAAGAATCAGAGAAATTGGATTTGCGATCGGCTGTGGAGGAGCATCAAAAGTTACAAGAAAGCATTTTTCCTGAGTTTGCGGTGGGATTGCTGCACGGTCGGATGAGTTCGGCTGATAAAGACGAAGCAATTAGTAAATTCCGCGATCGCCAAACTCAAATTCTCGTTTCTACCACCGTCGTTGAGGTCGGTGTAGACATCCCAAATGCTACAGTCATGCTCATTGAAAATGCGGAACGCTTCGGTTTATCTCAGTTGCATCAATTGCGGGGACGTGTCGGTCGGGGTGCAGCGCAATCCTACTGTTTGTTGATGAGCAATTCCCGAAGCCCTGATGCAGAAGCGCGGCTGAAGGTTTTGGAACAGTCCCAGGATGGCTTTTTCATCTCAGAAATGGATATGCGTTTTCGCGGTCCGGGTGAAGTGCTGGGAACTCGTCAATCAGGAGTGCCAGATTTTACCTTGGCAAGTTTGGTCGAAGATGAAGAAGTATTATTGTTAGCGCGGCAAGCAGCGGAGAAGGTGATAGAGATAGATGCAACTTTAGAGCGTTGGTATTTGATGAAAGAAGAGTTGAAGTATCGTTACGAGCGGTTGATGGGTGGGACAATTTTAACGTGATTGAGCGTCATTTTGCTCCGACTCAAAATGCCAAATTCAAAAAAGCTGTAAAAATTTGTCTTGATATTAAATACTTCCCTATGTAATAAACTTGTCATGATATAAATCACCTATCTTCAGCTATAAGTACCTCTGGCTTTTGCGGTATTTCCATAGTGTAATTGTGTAATTGGGGGCAAGCAGACTGCGGAGAAGATTCCCAATTGCTAACTAGATGCGATCGCCTAATTTCCTGTGCAGTGTTATTGACAATCGAAAAATGAAGTTGAATAAACCCAAAAGCGGTTAATTGCGACAGCAATATCATCATTGCACTAACCATAGCGATCGCCTTTAAGTGCATGTTGCGTCTTTTTTGGATGCTACGCTTGACAAACTCCAACTCTGTTAAATTCAACCAGTCAACATCAGACTTAAGTAATTGCTCTACTAACGGCAAGCGAGGATCGTCATTCCATAAAAGACCAACAGCCTTTTTATCGTGTTTTTGGGTTGCCCATTTATTTGCAATAGGTCTTAACTCTGTTTGCAATAGTAGAGGACCTAACTCTTGTTTTTTCCAGTTCAGCAGCTTTTGCCATTCTCGCATTAAAGCATCATGAGCCGGTTCTACATATTCATTATTCTCTATATCGCGTCCTTTCACCAACAACCGCGCCGCCACAAAGCGCTCTATCACCAACTTTACCCGTGTATTTTCGGCTTGTGGATACTCCAGTTCCTTGCATAGCACACGTCTGCGTGTCAAATCGCTGCTACCCACCGCTACCATTCGCAGCATTACGTGCTTAATAGTTTGAGAGTAAGCGGGGTCAAGTTTAACTAAATTATCATATTCAAAATCTGCTGCTTTAGTGAGACTGCGGGTCACTCCCCCTAATTCTTCATAATCAAATTGAGTAATTGCCCGATTATTTTTTTTACCTTCTTTGACACTCTGAATATATTTCAGATATAGTTTACTCAAAGTAAAAGAAAGTAGCGGTAAAGCTCCCGGCATCTGTGCCACTTCATCAATTATTTCATCTACTAAACTTGGCGGTTCAAAATACATTACCTTGGCAGCAGCTGGTTCCACAATGCACGATCGCAATTCTTCCCGCGATATCTTTGGCATCACAAATCGTCCCGATTTCCAGTAAGGTTCTAAAGGTGTATCGCGAAATTGTGGTTCAAAGTCATTTCTGAGTGTCACCACAATTCTTAACTGCTCAGGAAAAGCTTTTATTGCTCTTGCCAATCCTTCAAAGAATTTTTTACTTTCAGTTTCATCTTTGCAAACAGTGACTAATTCTTCAAACTGGTCAATTACCAATAGTAATTTTGCCTGAGGATTCAAACGACACCATTGATGTACACTCTTATACAAATTCTGTAATTCTTGCTCAAAAGCTTTGGTTGGTTCCGCAAAAATTGGCAAATTTTCCTTATCCAGCGTTTTGTTCAAAGCCGTGAAAGGTGATTCTCCCGGACGCACGGGAGCCAAAATGCGCCATTTTTGGGGCAATGGGCAATGGGTAATGGGCAATCGGCAATGGTAATAAGAGATTCTTTCCTCCCATTCCCTAGTCCCTCGCTTCAAATATGGAATTAATCCGGCTTTTACTAAACTAGATTTTCCCGAACCAGAAGCACCCAGCACTACCGTTAACGGGCGATTTATCATGAATTCTGCCAGATGGGAAATTAATTTATTTCTGCCGAAAAATAGCTGAGTGTCTTCTTCTTCAAAAGATTTTAAACCCCGATAAGGATTAGTATTTTCCGAAATTGCAGGTGATGGGGCTAAATCATTGCGGTCAAAACTAGGAATGGGAAAGATGTACTCACCCTTATCATGGCGTTTAAGTTGACAAAAATTTGGGATTTGTTTGGCGTTGATTTTCCCTAGTTCACTATGTAAATATACATATAATTCTGTTGCTGTTAGTACACCATCTTGACTCCAATCTGCTTGTTCTGTCAGTCCTTTGAGGAGTAACTCAGCAAAGGGAGAATGTCCCTCATGTTCGGTGCGTTGTCCAAAAGGATATAGGTAATCGGCAGCTTTTTCATCATCGCTTGCAGAGGTAATTACCTGCTGGGCACAACTAGAGATAAAGCGATCGTAGCGTTCGCGATATAGTTGATTTTGCTGCACCGCTTCT